>SFEH01000219.1 GCA_004557315.1 Bacteroidales bacterium | reverse complement strand
GGCATACCCTGCACGGCATCATACTGACGTCTTGTCGGCTGCCATCCGGTCGAGCTTTTTTCCTTATGATTTTCATTATCGGCTTACACATGTCCTTCCTCCATTTCCTGTGCTTCGCCTCGGTCCACGCGTCTTGTCCGATGCTGTGTTTGTGGTCCAGGTGGTAAATGTGGTTTATCAGCCTGACTATCACCTTGCAGTCGAAGTCGTCTCCGCAGTCGAGGAACTTCCTTTTCACATGTTGGAAACAGGCAAGCCTGAGGAACCATTTTCCCGCGCTCTTGTCATTGTTACCTTATTATTAAAAACGCGGCAAAGGTAAACAAATAATTTGGACGACGCAATACGTCATCGCGGAGACGTTTACACATGGCCTTGAGATTATGGGATTAGGCCTGATTGACATTGATGCCAATGACTGTATCATGCTAAGGGTCCACCAGAGTCTCACCAACAAAGAACTTGGCCTTAGGGACAAGAGCATGACAGACTTATTAATAACATGCTTTTTAAATCCTCCTTGGCAGTGATGTCAGGGAGGATTTTTGTTTCAATTTACTCTGTGCCTCTGTGTCTTTGTATTCAAATATACCCTCAAAAGTAAAAAAACTGCTAAATAAATCAGGAAAAATTTGGAGATTATTTAATTTTTTTTCTACTTTTGCATATAAATAAATCGTCAAGAACAAAACAATTATATAAAAATGCTTATGAAAAGGATACTCTTTATCGTATTTGCCATCGTGATTAGCTGCCATGTCAGCATAGTAAGGGCACAAGGTAATGCCAACTCATCGATGAAACAAGGTCAGGATTTCCTGGCCAACAAGGAATATGTCAAGTCGCGCAGTTGCTTCCTCCATGCCTTCAATTCCTTTGTCGCCAGTGGACAGAGCGACAAAGCCACATACTGCGGCACCAGGGCGGCATCGCTCTATTATCGCGAAAACTACTATAAAGAGGCATTCGACATATTGAGGGCCGCCGATCAATGTATCGTACAGGGCGAGCAGAAGAGCAGCTCCCAGCGTCCCGACCTCCGCTATGCCACTACCAAGGAGCGCCTTCAGATGTACACCCGAATGCGCAAGGCTAGCAGTGCTGCCGAGCAGATTTCCCGTCTCGACGCCTATGCCAATGCCGCTGCCAACGACTCGCTGAAGAATGACTTGCTCTACACCAAGGCCAGTCATTACTACACCTTCGGCATGACCGCCAAGGGTGATGAGGCTATCGACCAGCTCATCAAGGAATATCGTGAGGCAAAGCAATATGACAAAGTCATCGACACCTATCGCACCCTCATAGGCATAGCTCGCAAGAGTGGTAATGCCGCCATGACTTCGCGCACGTACGAACAATATATTATATGGAAGGACTCGGTGAAGGTGCTCAAGGCACTCGATGAGATTAATGCCTTGAAGAAGGAGTGTAGCGAGAAGCAGACTGCCATTGACGACAAGGAAAGTTCGCTGCGCAACCGTCAGTATGTCATTGTTGCACTATGTATTCTTGCCGCTATCCTCGCCGGTGCACTCATCTTTGGAGCTATCGTCCTCGTGCGTTTCATCCTCCTCACTCGCAAGCAGAAGAAAGCTATTGATGTGGCTCGTGAGCACAACGAACAGAAGAGCAGATTCATACGCAATATCTCAGCACAGATATCACCCACACTTGGCAAACTCGACTCTTCGCTGCCGCCAGTCAAGGCTCTCAACGGATTTATGGCGCATATCGAGGAAATGTCGGAGCTTGAGGACTCAATCGCAGAGCCATGCGAGATGGAGGAGCGCAACATCGCCTTTTTCTGCGATTCCGTGGCAAAGAAGATGGAAGGCAAGATGGCTGATGGTGTCAACTTTGTTGTCAACACCCCTAAGCTCAGTATGAAACTCAATGCCGACATGCTCGAGCGCATCCTTCTCCATCTGCTTGGGAATGCCGCCTATTTCACTCCTGCCGGAGGCAAGATAACACTCGAATACAAGAAGCGCGGAGCGCACACCCACCAGTTTGTGGTGAGCGACACTGGCTCAGGAATCCCCGAGGACAAGCGTGCCGACCTCTTCAAACCCTTTGCCGCTGT
>SFEH01000218.1 GCA_004557315.1 Bacteroidales bacterium | reverse complement strand
GTCGGAAGGCACGCTCCAGCAGCCACGCAACTGGCTCTTGTTGTCGGCCATTGGACCGATGAGAGCAATCTTGCCTTTCTTGGCGAGTGGCAACAGGTCATTGTCGTTTTTGAGGAGCACGAAAGTATTGGCTGTGATCTGACGTGCAGCCTCACGGTTCTCTGCCTTGAAGAGTTCGGTCTTGCCTCGTTCGGCATCGTTGTAGCGATATGGGTCATCGAAGAGACCAAGGCGGTATTTAGCCTGGAGCACACGACGGCAAGCATCGTCGATCTGCTTCTCTGTTATGCGCTTCTCGTTGAGCAGTTTCTCAAGCTGGGTGATGTAGAGTTCAGAGCACATATCCATATCGACGGTAGCATCGAGAGCCCGTTCGGTCACCACATCGTCGCCACCGAGTCCGTGAGCCTTCATCTCGCGTATTGCACCATAGTCGGTCACGATGAATCCGTCGAAGTTCCACTTGTCGCGCAACACGTCATTCTGCAACCATCGGTTGGCTGTGGCTGGAGTGCCGTTAATGTCGTTGAACGAAGTCATCACACTGCCCACACCAGCTTCGACACACATCTGATAAGGCAACAGATACTCGTTGAACATACGGTTTTCGCTCATATCGGTAGTGTTGTAGTCGCGACCTGACTCGGCTGCTCCATAGAGCGCATAGTGCTTGAGACAAGCCATCAGAGTCTGCTTGTCGCTCAAGTCATCGCCTTGCCAGCCCTGGACATAGGCACGGCCAAGCAAGCCACTGAGCCAAGGGTCTTCGCCATTACCCTCTGCGATACGTCCCCAACGAGCATCGCGGCAGATATCGACCATTGGGCTATAGGTCCATGCGATACCATCGGTCGATGCCTCACGTGCAGCTATCTCAGCCGACAGCTTCACTCCCACTGTGTCCCAGGCGCAAGATACGGCAAGAGGAATTGGGAACTCGGTCTGATAGCCATGAATCACGTCAAGGCCGAACAGTATAGGGATGCCAAGACGGCTCTCCTCGACTGCTATGCGCTGGTATTCACGTATAGCCTCTGCTCCCTTGATGTTAAGGATTGCACCCACGCGACCCTCACGAATCTGGCCGACTATCTCGGTCTGTTCCGAGATTCCTGTAACGATAGGACCAGGAGCCGGCAGGAGATTGGTCTGACCAATCTTTTCGGCAAGCGTCATCTTCGACATCAGGTCATTAACAAACTGGTCTTCGGGATTGGAAGATTGCTGACAGCCTGCCAGCAAGAAGAGGCTGGCTGCCGCTGAAAAAAAGATAGAGGTTTTCATAGTGTAGTATTGTTTTGGATTGTTAGAATGCAATGCTGACTCCTGTTCGTTCTTCAACGTCATAGTTATCTTGATACTCAAACTGATCGAGCGAGAGCTGTCCGTTTTCGAGCACAGCATAAGAGAAGTGCGTGATCCAGTCGCCAAGAATCATCATACGCGAAGAACGTGACAACATAAGGTCGAGCATGATGTGACGGTGTCCAAACAGAAGATAGTCGGTTTCAGGATATTGCGCGATATATTGCTTGGCAAAAACAACAAGATGTTCGCGAGTCTCACCAAGATAATCGGGGAACTTGCTGCCAGAAAGACGGCTATGGCGCGACCAGCGATGAGCAAAAGCCGTAGCCCAATCGGGATGGATGAGGCGATATAGTTTCTGACACAATGGGCTTCGGAAAAATCCAGCCATCAGCTTGTATGATTTAGTATCCTCGCCTATGCCATCGCCATGTGCGAGATAGAACTTCTTGCCTTGAATCTCGGTCTGCAAAGGCTCGTGATGCACAATGGCACCTGTCTCCTGCGGGATATAGTCGAAAATCCAGATGTCGTGATTGCCCGTGAACCAATGCACCTTGATGCCACGGTCGGTCATCTCGCCTATCTTGCCGAGAAAGCGGGTGAAGCCACGAGGCACCACATGCTTGTATTCGAACCAGTAGTCGATGATGTCGCCAAGCAAATAGAGCTCGTCGCAATCGTCGATGATGCTGTCGAGAAAACGCACAACACGCCGCTCGTAGTCAAGCGGCTTGTCCATCGTTCCTGCACCGAGATGCAGGTCGCTTATGAAATAGACCTTTCCCAT
>SFEH01000069.1 GCA_004557315.1 Bacteroidales bacterium | reverse complement strand
CCAGGGAGGTTGAAGCGATCGACACATTCAGGAGTGATGGTCATGTAAGCACCACCAGAGTTATTGAGGAATTCACCGAAGTAGCTGACTGCCATCTTCTTAACGTCCTTATATACATGTGAGCGACCCCACTGCATACCCTGTGCGGTCTTGGTGTCGTAAGGAGCAGCATAGATGAAGTCCTTGATTGTCCCAGCTTCAACACGCTCTGAATTGTCCCAGTTGAACTTGAAGCGATAAGCATCAGGTCCGAGGGCAAACTTGTTGGCGTTGATGATCTTGTTGCATACATCAATACAGTCGGCAAGCTTCTCGTTCTTTGCTGTTGCAGCATCATACTGGTCAACAGAAGGAGCGGTATATACAGCCCAGTTGATATAGAGCTTGGCGAGGAGAGCGAGAGCCATGTACTTGTTTGGCTTGCCATAGTTTTCGCCAGTAGTTGCCTCTGGGAGCTTGTCCCAAACCTCAAGCAGTTCCTTCTCGATCCACTTTGCTACTTCAGCGCGTGGAGCACGGTTGTTTGAGTCGATATTGTTGGCAATGCAGTATTCCATGTCAGGAAGAGGAGCGTCGCCCCAGTTGTCCATGATGATGAAAGTATAGAAAGCACGCATAGCACGTGCGCCATACTTGTGCTCGTCAGGATAAGAAGAGTTGACGATTTCGTTTGCCAATACGTTGGCACGACCCAAGACACCCATCCAGTCAACTGTGGCATCTGTAGGCTTCTGTGTGTGGTAAGAAGGGTGTGCGTAAGCATAACTGTCAACCCAGTTACCGCTATATGCCAATGATGTATATTCATCGCTTGTGAGGGTCATAGCTTCCATGAAACGACGTCCGAGAGGGTCGCGGAACTGGAAATATACATTCGACATGTTTGCATTGATGGCCTCTTCAGTACCTACAAGACCTGTGTACTGAGACTTCACATCAACGTCGAGATCTGTACAGCTGGCCATAGCGAGAGCAAGCACTCCAGCTGATATAAGATATTTATTTGTTTTCATATTCTCAGAATCAGTTTTTAGAAGTTAATCTTAGCACCAATCATTGTAGTGCGTGTGTGTGGGTAAACCTTCCAACGATAGTCAACACCTGGGTCAATGCCACCGAGGTTAACTTCTGGGTCAAGACCCTTGTAGTTGGTGATGGTGAAGACGTTGTTCATCGTTACGTAGAGCTGGAGGTTCTGGAGCCAGCCGTTGAACTCCTTGAAGGTGTAACCCAAAGAGAGGCTCTGGAGGCGCAGATAGTTGCCCTTCTCGATGAAGCGGTCAGATGGGATGTTCGAACCAGTATCCTTTGCGCTACGGTCGGTGATGAACTCCTTGAGGACGTTCTTGCCGCCTGCGAAGAAGTCAGGTGCAGTATAGTGAGCGCGGAGTCCGTTATATACGTCGTGGCCGAATACGCCTGTGAAGAATGCCGAAGCGCTCCAGTTCTTGTAGTTGAAATTGTTGCTCCAACCGAGGTTTACCTTAGGCTGAGCACAACCAGTGATAGTGCGGTCCTTGAGGTCTGGGTCGCGAGTTGTCTTGCCGTCGCGCTTGCCATTCTCGTCATGAGTGTAATAAACTGAAACGCCCTCAGAATCTACGCCTGCCCATTCGTAAGTGTAGAATGTACCGAGAGGCTCGCCTTCCATGATGCGCTGTGTCCAGCCGTTGGCAGAAACACCTGCAACCATTGGGTCGCCCTGTGTGAAGAGAGAGGTCTTGTAAGTCTCGTTCGAGAGTTTATCAACAATATTCTTGTTGTGCGAGAGGTTGAGAGTTGTGCTCCAAGTGAAGTCCTTGGTCTGTACCGGAGTAGCAGTGAGCGAGAATTCCACACCATTGTTGGTGATCTGACCCACGTTGGCTGAGATCGAACCGAATGGCTGTGAGTAAGATGATACAGGGTAATCCCAGATCAGATCCTTGGTCACCTTGTTGTAGTATTCGATGCTACCAGAGAGACGACCGTCGAAGAAGCCGAAGTCAACACCGACGTTGAACATACCTGTAGTCTCCCACTTGAGGTCAGGGTTGGCAAGCTTTGTTGCACCGAGCATCACGTAGCCATTGTCGATGTTGCCAGTCGAACCGTAAGTAGCTACTGCAGAGTAAGCACCGAAGCCCATTGCATTACCTGAAACACCATAACCGAGACGGAGCTTGAGGTTGTCGATGACGTTCTGATCCTTCATGAAATCTTCTTCAGTCACGTTCCATGCAACAGAGACAGAAGGGAAGGTACCCCACTGGTTGCCCTTGCCGAATACCGATGAACCATCGCGACGAACGGTTGCCTGGAGCATATACTTAGAGTTGTATGAGTAGCTTGCACGACCATAGAAAGAGATGTTGCGGACTGTCTCGATTGTACCAGACTCAACCCACTTCATGCCGTTCTTCATCATACCTGCGTATGTGAGGTTGTTCCAGCCGAGCTGATCGTCGAAGAAGTTGTTGACAGTGAGACCGAAACCATCGTTGTCGGTGTTCTCCTCCCAAGAGTAACCAATCATGACACCTACCTTGTGCTTGTCGGCAAATGTGTTGTCATAGTTGCCGTAAGTCTCGAATGTCTGGCCATGGCCGAAGTATGTGCTGCGGTTTGCCACACCATTGAGGTCAGGGCTGCAGTTGCCATACTTGTTGATGATCTGAGTGTTGTGTGTGTGGTATGAGCTGTAAGTGCGCTGCTTGTTGTTGTATGAGTAGTTCATGTTCCAAGTAAGGCCATCGATGATGTTCAATGTTGCCTTGCCGATGAACTGCATACGCTTCCACTGAGTCTGTGACTTGTCCTCGTTGATGAGTGACAGAGGGTTGTAGTTGTTTGAGCCGTCACCATGTGACCAGTCGCTGCCATCTTTAGTATAGATATCGAGGGTTGGGTTAAAGTAGTTCATTGCATCGAGCACAGAAGCACCTTCGTCACCCATTGGAACACCTACGTTCTTTCCGTACATTGCATTGACACCAGCTGAAATCTCAAGCTTGTCCTTTAGCACCTTGGTAGAGATCAAAGAACGAACATTGGCACGGTCGCTCTTTGAACCGATCACTACACCTTCGCGCTTGACGAGGTTCATTGATGCCATGTATGTAGTCTTGGCAGAACCGCCATTGATCGAGATGTTGTGGTTGTGGCTTGTCGCTGTCTGGAGCACTTCCTTCTGCCAGTCGGTATTGCCACCGCCATCATACATATAGTTGATGTTGTTCTTCTTGACATAGTCGCGGATGTCCTGGGCAGAAGCCATGTCGAGAGTGTTGAGGGCTGCGTCGAAAGCGACATAACCAGAGTAAGTCACATTGACACGTTCCTGATTCTTCTTGCCCTTCTTTGTGGTGACGATGATCACGCCGTTGGCAGCCTTCGAACCATAGATGGCAGTTGCTGTTGCATCGCGGAGCACGTCGATCGACTCGATATCGTCAGGAGCAACCATTGAGATGTCAACGCCTGGAATACCGTCTATTACGTAATATGGAGACATTGCAGCGCCACCACGGAGAGAAGAAGCACCACGGAGAGTCATACTTGGGCTGCCGTTAGGGTCGCCAGTAGTGGTTACGACAAGACCTGCTACCTTACCCTGGAGCATAGAACCGGCATCGGTGAATACGCCCTGGTTGAGATCCTTTGCCTTGACTGTAGTGATTGAAGATGTGACATCTTTACGAGCCATTGTACCATAACCGATGACTACTGTCTCGCCGAGAAGCTGACTGTCTTCCGACAGGGTGATGTTAAGTTTGTTGCTGTTTACATTCACCTCCTGTGTTACATAACCAACGAAAGAAACGACAAGTGTACTGCCTTTTGGTACATTCAATGTGAAGTTACCATCAAGGTCGGTAGTACAGCCATTTGTTGTGCCTTTCTGAACGACACTTGCACCCATTACTGGTTCGCCGAGATCGTCAATGACTGTTCCTGTCACTGTGTTCTGAGCAAATGCCAAAGTGCAACTTACAAGGAGCATCACAAGCACTGTGGCAAGTGTCTTTGTCCCCTTCTTGAAAAATTGAACGATAGACATAAATAAATAATTTTTTAAAAGAAATTGTATATAGCTGTTATTGCGTTAGTATATTTTTGCCTTTTATGAATTTCCGACCGCAAAGATAGGAAAGATATTGTAAAGTTTGTATGATTTTTGCCCAAAATATGCTGTAAAACATAAAAAATCTAATAATTTGTACAATTTTGTCCTATTTTTTGCCTTTGAAAACGAAAAAAAGTGTACATTTGTCAAAATTTTTTAATAATGCAAGTAATATACGAAGACAATCATCTCATTGTGGTCAGCAAGACTTGCCATGAGATTGTGCAAGGCGATAAGACGGGTGATGAACCTCTCGGCGAGACTCTGAAACGATTCATCAAGGAGCGAGATCAGAAGCCTGGCAACGTGTTCCTCGGTGTGACTCACCGACTTGACCGCCCAACTACAGGCGTGGTGATTTTTGCAAAGACCAGCAAGGCACTCGAGCGCATCAACCGAATGTTTGCCGAAGGCAAGATTCATAAGACCTATTGGTGCATAGTGCCAAATGTATGGTCAGACGCTGATTTACAGAACGTAAAATGTAAAAAGTCAAAGCCTTTGCCTGCAAGGGAAGCTGATTTGACCAACTGGCTCGTGCGCAATGAGAAGCAAAACCGCTCTGTTGCCTACGACCATGAGGTGCCAAATTCAAAGGAGGCACGGCTCCATTACAAGGTCATTTCCACCACCGACCGCTATGCTCTACTGGAAGTGCAACTTTTCACAGGGCGTCATCATCAGATCCGCTGTCAGCTCTCGCATATTGGTTTGACTATCAAGGGTGATCTTAAATATGGCTCTCCTCGAAGCAATCCCGACGGTGGAATATCGCTTCATTCTCGCAAAGTCAATTTTGTACATCCTGTATCCAAAGTTGATACTATTATTGAGGCTCCTGTGCCCGATGATAATCTTTGGAGAGCTCTCACTTCACAATTATGATCTCGGCTTCCATTGTCACATACCATACGCCACAGAGTGAACTCGACCGTTGCATCGCCTGTTTGCAACAGTCGCCTCTTGTGTCGTCGGTTAGTGTCATTGATAATAGTGTCAACAATGTGGGCTATGGTGCAGGACATAATAAGGCAATCCGCCAATCCGCTGCCAAGTATCATCTTGTCATCAACAGCGACGTGACGTTCGAGCCAGGAACACTCGAGTTCCTCTTCGATTATATGGAACGTCATACCGATGTCGGACAATGTATTCCCCGCACTCTGAATCCTGATGGTTCGGTGCAGCATGTGTGCCGTCTTTTGCCCACACCTTTCGACCTGTTAGTGCGACGTTTTTTGCCTTCGACATGGTTTCACAAGCAGCGCCAGCGTTACACTCTTGCCTTCACGGGTTATGATCATGAGATGAACGTGCCTTATCTCATGGGCTGTTTCATGCTCTTCCGTCGCAGTGCCTTGGACGCTATTGCTATCTGCCCGAAGTCTTCTTCCTCTGGGACCTGCTCTCCGACATCGGATGTTCAATATTTCGACGAGCGTTTTTTCCTCTATCCCGAGGACATAGACATTACGCGCCGTATGCATCGTCTCTATCGCACGATGTTTGTTCCCTATGTCACGATCGTCCACCAGCATCGGCAGTCGAGCTATCACAGTTTACGCCTCATGTGTGTGCATATATATAATATGTGTAAGTATTTCAACAAGTGGGGATGGTTGGTTGATGACGAGCGAAAGTCGTTCAATCAGAAATGTCTGACCCAAAATCAATAAAACGTGGTTCCTACATTAGAATATCTCAACCGCAGATTCGACCATTACAACAATCTGTGCTTCGAAGGCAAGTTGCCAAAGATACCTGTCGAACTGACCACCTCCAAGCGCTTCCTTGGAAATTTCTCTTATCGCAAGAACCGTCTCACACGAAAGTGCACTGACGTGAAGATCAAGATTAACCGCCTCATGGACTGCGATGAGGCGATGCTCGATGATACTCTCATTCACGAGATGATTCATTATTATATATTTGTCAACAAGATCAAGGACACCTCGGCTCATGGGCGAGTGTTTGTTGGAGTCATGAAAGCCATCAACGAGCAATTCGGCCGCCATCTTGAGGTTTCGCACAAACCGCTAGAAGGCGAGGAATCTGTGATAAAGCATGAGCCCACGAAGCGCATCCGGCTTGTAGCTGTTGTCGCTTTCCGCGATGGCAGGTTTGGCATCAAGGTCGTGCCCGCTTCGCAAGAACGCCTGAATCTTTTCAATTCCCGCATCAAGCGCATCAGCGATATTCTCACGGTCGATTATTATCTCACCGAAGATCCTTTTTTCGGTCGATATCCTTGCTCTGTCGCACTCCGTTTCTGCATTGTTGCCCAATCAGATTATCTTCCTCATCTTGCCAATGCAAGGAAGATATAAGTTAATGATGGTAAATATCGGCACAATTAATATAAATTTATTTAATAGTGTAGAAATTTACCATTATTTTTATTTATCTTTGCTCCGTCAAAACCAATACGTTTCTTATATGACAACAGAAAAACTTAACCAGATGTACCAAGTGGTGTGCAATGCTCCTGGAGGCAATGGCTTTAAGGTCGAGACCATGTCAGAGCAATTTGCCACCAGCGAGATTGACGATTGCATGGCTCATGTACATTCGTTCTACGAGATCATCTGGTTTCAGGAAGGAGAAGGCCATCACACGGTCGATTTTCTTGAGTATGAAGTGCGTCCAGGCACAATCTTCTTTCTTTCGCCTGGCCAGATTCATCATTACGATCGCAAGGATGGTTACAAGGGTGTGACCATCAAGATGTGTACCGATCTGATGAAAGACAATACGGCAGGAAATACTGGCATTGGCAAGATGTTCCTCAAATACAATGCCTTCCATGCCTATGATTCTTCTCCTTATTACACCATCGACGAGACAACAGCCAAGATGCTCTTGCCTTTGGTCGATGAGATGTCGGAAGAGTCGCTCCGCTATGGCGAGTATGGCAACATTGACATACTGAAGTCGCTGCTCACCATCTTCATGGCGAAGATTGAGCGATATGGCAAGCATGAGACGGTCGAGCGGCTCGACACCCTCCGTCCGTCGCACCAGCTCTTCATCCAGTTCCGCCGCATGGTCGAGAAGGAATATACTCGCCTCCATACAGTTCAGGAATATGCCGACCGACTCAATGTGGCAATCCGCACGCTTCACAAGAGCGTCAACGAGTGCTCTGGCCGCACGCCTCTCGCTCTCATCAACGAACGAATCATACTTGAGGCAAAGCGAATGGTGCGCTATACGAATATGATGATCAAGGAGATAGCCATCGACCTCGGCTACGACGATCCTTCATATTTCGTCAAGCTCTTCAAGCGCCACACGGGGTTTCTTCCGTCCGACTTCCGCGAGATGGAGAACGTGACCGACAAATACATTCAGAATAGCGTGTCCATACAGAGGACAAAGGGTATTCAATATAAATTAAACGAACAATTAAGAATGAACAAAATGACAAAAATAGCAGTTCCTTCACGAGAAGGCATGGTCGATGACCACTTCGGACATTGCGACCATTATACAGTATTTACAATCGACGAGAACCGACAGATTGTCTCTTCCGAGCGACTCGACTCTCCGCAAGGCTGTGGCTGCAAGTCGAATATTGCTTCGACAATGCAGAAGATGGGTATCACCGTCATGCTTGCTGGCAATATGGGCATGGGTGCATACAACAAGCTTTCACAGCATGACATCAGCGTCCTGCGTGGATGCAGAGGCAAGGTTGAGGACGTGATCAACGCATTCCTCGAAGGAAGTCTTACTGACTCTGCCGAATCGTGCGACCATCACGATTGCCAGGAACCTGCTTATAAACCGGTATTTTAAACTCTAAAAACTGAAACAACTATGGAGAACTTTAACGACATTATCAAGAGCGATGCTCTTACATTGGTAGATTTCTTTGCAACATGGTGCGGTCCTTGCAAGATGATGCACCCAGTATTGGAACAGCTGAAGGAAGATCTCGGCGACAGCATCCGCATCATCAAGCTTGATGTGGATAAGAACGAGGAACTCGCTATGCAGCACCGTATCCAGTCGGTTCCTACTCTCATGCTTTTCAAGAAAGGCGAGGTAATCTGGCGACAGAGCGGTGCTATGCGACTCGATGACCTCAAGAAACTGATTGCTCAATATTCTTAAAACAACCTTTTTGACTATGGCTGCAGATAATACAAAATACCTCATCGTGGGCGGCGTGGCTGGTGGAGCAACCGCAGCGGCTCGCATCAGACGACTGACCGAGGATGCAGAGATCATCCTTTTCGAAAAAGGCAAATACATCTCGTATGCCAATTGTGGCTTGCCTTATTATATTGGCGGTGTGATAGAACAGCGCGACAGCCTCTTCGTGCAGACTCCAGAAGCATTCGGCAAGCGGTTCAACATCGATGTGCGTGTCGAGAATGAGGTGCTTTCCATTGATGCAGCGCAGAAGCAGGTGACGGTGCGTTCGGCTGACGGACAGGAATATGTCGAGACCTACGACAAGCTCCTGCTCTCTCCTGGTGCTTCGCCTGTGGTGCCTCCTCTGAAAGGCATCGACAGCGAGGGTATCTTTACCCTGCGTAATGTGAGCGATACCGATCGTATCAAGACCTATATGCAGACTCACAACGTGAGGCGAGCTGTCATTGTGGGCGGTGGCTTCATCGGGCTTGAGATGGCAGAGAATCTCAAGCATGCTGGTGCCGAGGTGGCTGTGGTCGAGATGGCTCCGCAGGTCATGGGACCTATCGACTATTCGATGGCTGCTCTCGTGCATGAGCATCTGTTGCAGCAAGATGTTAAGCTCTATCTCGAACAGGCTGTTGAGAGCTTTGCCCGTGAAGGGGATGAACTGACAGTCAACTTCAAGTCGGGAATCTCGCTCAAGGCCGACATGGTACTGTTGAGTATAGGCGTAAGGGCAGAGACACGACTTGCACAGGCTGCGGGATTGAAACTCGGTGAGATGCGTGGCATCTGGGTTGACGATTTCCTCCAGACTTCCGACGAGAATATCTATGCTGTTGGCGATGCCATCGAATTTCCTCATCCTATTACAGGAAAGCCTTGGCTCAACTTCCTTGCCGGTCCTGCCAATCGTCAGGCACGAATAGTTGCCGACAATATGGTTTTGGGCAATACTGTCAGATATGAGGGTTCGATAGGCACTTCCATCGCCAAGGTTTTTGACATGACCGTTGCCTCAACAGGCTTGCCTGCAAAGCGCCTGAAGCAGATGGAGATTCCTTACCTTTCTGCTACCATCCACAATGGTTCGCATGCAGGATATTACCCTGGTTCGCTCCAGATGGATATCAAGATCACGTTCTCTCCTGCCGACGGCCGTCTCTATGGCGCACAGATTGTGGGATATGATGGCGTTGATACCCGTATTGACCAGTTTGCACTTGCCATCAAGCAGGGTGCCACGGTTGAACAGCTCACTCGTCTCGAACATGCCTATGCCCCTCCTTTCTCTTCTGCCAAAGATCCTGTGGCGATTGCGGGCTATGTGGCTTGCAATATCTTGAGTGGCAAGATGAATCCTCTCTATTGGCGCGAGATGAAGGAAGCAGATGCCAAGAAGGTCATGCTAATTGACGTGCGCACGCCTGACGAATATGCTCTTGGCTCTATACCAGGGGCGGTCAATATCCCTCTTGACGATTTGCGCCAGCGTCTGTCAGAAATCCCGACCGACCGTCCGCTGTGGCTGTTCTGTGGCGTGGGACTGCGTGGTTATCTCGCATCCAACATACTGAAGGGGCATGGCTTCACCGACGTGCGTAATCTTGTCGGCGGTCTCAAAACCTACAAGGCTGCCATTGCCAAGATCGAGACTCCTGCAGGATTTTGCGGCACACAAGGCTCGTCTTCTTGTTCTACAGGCTCTTGTTGCGCTGCTTCAAGCAACATAGTCAAGGTAGATGCCTGTGGCATACAATGTCCTGGACCCATTCTGAAAATGAAGCAGGCGATGGATGACCTGAAGCCGGGTGAGCAACTTGAGATCAGGGCTACCGATGCAGGATTCCTCCGTGATGCTGAAGCTTGGTGCCGCACTACAGGCAACCGATTTGTGGGCAAGCATTCCGAGGGTGGGGTACATACCGTCATGATCGAGAAAGCTACGCCTTGTGCAGCCGAAGCTGTCAAGCCTCTGTCTGGCGACCAAGGCAAGACCTTCATTCTGTTCAGCGACGATCTTGACAAGGCCCTTGCGACCTTCGTCCTTGCCAATGGTGCTGCTGCAACGGGCAAAAAGGTAAGCATCTTCTTCACCTTCTGGGGATTGAATGCCATCAAGAAGACTCATAAGCCAAAGGTCGAGAAAGACATCTTCGGACGTATGTTCTCATGGATGCTGCCGTCCGACTCAACCAAGCTCGCTCTTTCAAAGATGAACATGCTCGGCATAGGTTCGCGGATGATGCGCTATCTGATGAAAAAGAAAGGTGTCGATTCGCTCGAATCCCTCCGCCAGCAAGCTATCGACAATGGCGTCGAGTTCATCGCGTGTCAGATGTCGATGGATGTGATGGGAGTGAAGCGTGAGGAACTGCTTGACAATGTGACAGTAGGCGGCGTGGCTTCATATATGGAACGTGCCGAACAAGCCAATGTCAATCTCTTTATCTGATCGATGTTGGCAAATACGCAATGAGTTCGTATCAGAAACAGATAAGATCACAATCAAGGTTGTAGGGTCATTTTATCTGTTCAAAATATTTTTAAGCAAGCTCGCCAATTTAAGAGAGCTTGCTTATATTATATCATTTCTTGAGGTACAATGAAATTAAGAATTCACGTCCACGGAGTTTGCTTGAGCGTTCGTATTGCGATATGGTGCCATAAGAGGTATAGCTGTACTCCTTTCTGTTGAGTAGGTTGGTGATTGAGGCTGAAAACTCTATGCGCTTGCTTATGTTGAAGGCAAGCTTGGAGTCAAGCATGAACAGTTCCCGTGAGTTTTCAATGTTCTACGAGTTGTTCCTTATCCTGTTTGCCACTACGAAACCAAGGAACCCTACAAGTAAAATTCCTATTGCAGGTTCTAGGCTGGCAACAAGATGATGTATCTCGTCTAT
>SFEH01000068.1 GCA_004557315.1 Bacteroidales bacterium | reverse complement strand
TTTATGTTTTTCTGTCTCATTGATTCACCTTTCAATTCTACACGATGTGCATTTGCCGTCAGACGATCCATTATGGCATCTGCAATTGTCGGTTCGTTGTTGTTACAATTAGTCGTATGAAACTTGTAAATTCAATTTCTGCGTAACATGCGTTACGTTACGCTCTGTTCCGTAGCTTCATAAATTTTTGCTACATGGCTGTAGAGCGATTGCCATTCAAGATACTCAGCTTTGTGGACATCGGGAACGGCAGAAGGTTCAATCTGGTGGAACCGTACTGTGGTACAGTAAAGCTGACTGGCGTTGAGCCCTGTGAATGGGTTCCAAAGTTTGAGAGCCTTCTGCACGGTGTTGTAGGCGGTATTGAAGTCTGTAGCTTCAGTACATTCTGCTGCTGCGTTTTTTACTATTTCGCAGAAATCCTTGACAGGAGCTTCGGATGTGGTGATGCCAAGCTGCACTCCGAGGTCGTAGAGGCAGGCTAAGAAATAATGAGCCTTGACTTTCTTGCCATCTGGCAGACAAAACTGTTTGCTGCCAGAATAGTGATTTGTAAAGATGTACTTGAGTTGGGCGATGAAGGCAGGCTTAAACTGCTCGTCTTTTAGATAGTATTGTTTCTCGGCTCCTCGGCCGCGTTTCTCTTTGTTATATATAATATGTGTATCTGATGAAGTTTCGCAAAGCTCAGACGCACCATTATTTTCCTTTGGTTCAGTCATGTCAACTGTTGTATCCAGTTCCTCCTTCTGTTGCAACAGAAAGTGGAACTGCTCACCGAGCACTCTCATGGCGTTGTCTATATGCACATAGTCGGCAGAGGTGGTTTCTGCCACCTTTGCCAACTCTCGCATAGCATCGCGATTGATGCGAATGAGTTCCTGTATAGCTTCGAGTTGTGTATTCATACCATGTGATGCTATTCGGGGATTGTCTTGATGCGATTCATGAGAAAATCCACAGGTCTGAGTGCTTCCTTCAGTGTGCCTATATCTGTGAACTCATCCAGGTCCATCCATGGGTCACCAATCATCATCTTCTCACCATCGCTGATGACGAGCGCATGGCAATAGACAGGGAACTGGAAGTCGTTGTCCAACTGATACTGCGCCATGTCAAGGGCGGATTGGAGGTTTTCAGAGGACTTCTCAATCACAATGCCACACAGCGGAATGGCATTGACACAGAGCACAAAGTCCCAACCGAAGCCATCGTTGAGGGCGCCTTGCCAGTTCTCCACGAACTCGAAAGTATTGTTCGCGGGATTCTCCCAATCGATGATCTTGATGATGCCACGTTCGCTCTTCTTGCCTGTACCGTAATCCCATGGCAGACCATCAAGCATGTACTTGCGAGCCATGTCGAAGGCATCCAGTGTATCGAGCGGATGGCGGTTGTTGGGGTTGTCCATATTGCAACGCCATGAGAGGTGCTCCATTTCCGAGCAACGCATCTCCAGAGCATAATACACCTCGCCCATGGGATTGATTTTCTTCAGACAGTTCTCAAACCAGAAGAAGCTGTTGTGGATGTGTGGCGAGTGGTATGCTGCCATCATCTCTACCTTGTCGTTGGCTGGGTAAGGGCACTTGTGTTTCGTCCATCCCATGCGCAGGAGTTGCTCTCTCATGCGGCGGTGAGCTGCATCTGTATCGTGATTTTTATAGTGCATAATGTATGTCTTGTTATTTGCGTTACCTATCCGTAGGGTTGACATCCTACGCTGGTTTCTGTCGTCCTTTCAGGACTTTTTACCATTACCAAATGTTAAAATTTTGAGCCTTGTAAGAGTGTCCCAAGAGGCAAGATTTGCTACATCGCGAGGAAAATTTTGCTACGTCCCGAGGAAACAAAAATCACCTCTTGGGGAACTCCGTTTTTAGCGTAACGAACGTTACGTTACGAAATCACATCACATTCTCTACGAGACCACCTTCATCTTCTGGTTGCAGATCTGGAGGCCGAGCTCCGTCTTGCGGAAGCGGTCCTTATCGACCTTCTCTACCCAGCCGTTCTTGATCCAGCGTGCCACGATGGTGCGATAGCCCGTTGCCTTCAGGCCCATCTGCGTGTAGGCATCCTCCACGTTGCAGTAGTAGAACTCCTCACGCATCTGGCAGAACACCCACGCATTGGCGTTGCGAGCGAAGACCGGCACCTGCATCATCTGTGCGTTCTCCTCGATGCTCTCGTTCATCTGCTCACCGAAGTACTTCAGCTGGAAGTAGAGCACATACTCGCTCACCCACTTGGCAAACTCCAAAGTCTTGCGAGTCAGTTTCTTGCCGTCGAGCAGATAGAGTGTACATCCGGCACGGAAACCCATTACAGCAGCACGCTTACGGAACGTGTTGATGCTCTGGTTGCCCGATACATCGCTCACCGTCTTCTGCTGTGCACACCACTCCAGCTGCTGCTTCTTCAGCTGCGGAATGCTGATGACCTCACCCTCTGCCTCCGAGAGAAGAATGTCCTGAATCATCAGGATCGTCTCTATGTTCTTCTTCGAGCGAGCACGCTCCTCAGCCTCCTCGTCCATGTCCTGAGGAAAAGAGCAGAAGCCCACGCGGGTCACCAGACCATCTTCGGCATTCTTGTAGTGGTGCTTCACCGCCTTTGGCGTACCGCTCATGGCAAGGTTCACCGCCATCGGCACTCGCGCACTCGTTCCGGCATGGCTCTTCGTGTCCTGACCACCCACTTCGGTGTCGAACATCAGACGCTCGTTGGCACCTCCGTCACGACTCCAGTTGTTGGCCACATTGAGTGAGTCAATCTCTGGGCACGTGATGATGGCACGCTTGCCCTTGAGGTTCTTGAGGTTCTGGAAGAGCTGTGCCTTTGTGGTGCTTGGCATCATGATGCGCGTACCATAATGAGGATCCTTCGGTTTCTCTTTGCCATCGCCGGCAGCAATGCACTCATCGGCATACTCATCGCTCTTCTGGCGAGTCTCATTGTCCGCCTCGATGACCTTCGAGATAAGCACGTTCTGCATACGCGTCAGCGCACTCTTGCCGATTGACTGCTCTCCTACGAGGCAACACTCAAAGCCCAGATGATGCACCTCCTGGTTGCGGTAGAGGAAGCGAGCGTCACCTCCCATCATACCGAGGAAAGGCAGTGACATCAGTGCCATCGCCTCCTGACGATCCTCAGGGTAAGGCTCCACCACGGCCTTCACCGCCCAATGCACGTTCTTTGGCAGTTTAGGAATGCGGTCTGCCACCACCGCCTTCGGCTCCTTTGCAGGAGACTCAGCCAGCATGTCCTTGACAAAATCTGTACTGAGATTTGGGTTACTCTGCTCCATACGTTTTGTATTAGATGGGGCAAAGGTAAACCATATTTTTTACTCCCCAAAGGTTATCGGAATTAACGAAAACAAGTTCCACAGAGTTTATTTTGATAATTTCAATAACCAATGTTTGAGGGAGATACTGTTAGGTGTTTGAAAACTCAAAACACCCATGCGTAACGTAACATTGTGTTACGCAAGAAATGAAATAGAGGAATCACTAATGTTTTGTATTTCATTTTACTTCGGTTTTAGCACTGCAAAGATAATTCATTTTTTGCAGTTTTCCAAAAAACGGGTAGTATTATAGTATCCCATCTTGCTTTTTTTACGCAAAAACAACATTGCAACGCAGGGCAGACACTCAATGTATCTGCCCTGCGTCATTGTTTTCTTATAAAGTTTTGAAGCCACAATCTCTGATTACTTCAGACGGAAAGTGACTGGGAGGACGTATCTCACGCGGACTGCCTCACCTCGCTGCTTACCTGGGATCCAATTTGGCATTGCCGATACAACGCGGATTGCCTCCTTTGTGAGATCCTCATTTGGCGAACGCATCTTTGTGATTTCTGTGACCGAACCATCTTTCTCTACGACGAAAGAAAGCGTGACACGACCCTCGATGCTATCCTTGACACATGGCTCTGGATAACGCAGATTGGTGCGAATAAACTCCACGAGTGCCTGTGTTCCTCCAGGGAACTCTGGTTCCTGCTCTACTGCGGTAAAGACATCATTGCGGTCGTTCAGCTTCACTTTCATGTCGCTTGTCTTTATTTCAGCTGGCTTGTACTTGCCGTCTTTGACATAGATTACTACAATGCCATTCTTTGCTTCTTCAGAATACTTGTCGGCAAGCTGTTTGACATCCGACGGAAGGTTATCTGTAGATTTGAAAACCGAAACCTGCAGGATTGTGCTCGGATCGATGCTGTTCATGTCGGCAATCTTCTTGCCTTCGCAGATGACAAGCTGCTTGCCTTTCTGTTCTGAATCGCTAACAATCTTGATGTTCTGACCTGACTCTGAAGGCTGAACTGGCACTCTCTGCACATTGGCACTGACCACGAATGCAAGGGCTAACATTGGCAAAAGAGCAATGTAGCGGGCCCATGATTTAGGGCTTGATTTCTGTTTGTTGATCATAATGATACGAGTTTTTAATTGTGAGTGGTTGAAGCCATTGATCATTGCAAACGCAGCGGGCCCTGCTGCCTTGCTGACCAGAAGGCGTTGATATTGAGTGGAATCTATTCCTTGATTGAGAACCGACATGTCGGCCTCATATTCATGGATCGAACGAAGGTCTCGGCCAAGAAGCCAGACGAAAGGGTTGAACCACTGTATAGTCCTGACTGCTTCGAGAAGAAGGAGATCGTAGGTGTGGCCAAGCTGTATGTGCGCCTGCTCGTGACGCAATATCGAGTCGCGATTATGCTCATAGTCATCGACACTCATCACAATGGTGCGGAAGATGCTGAACGAAGCAGCTTTCCCTGGCTTGAGAATCACGGTATTGCCAAAAGCATCGGTGTGGCGCAAGCCGTGTTGCATATAGCGCATAAGCGAAACTGACTGTATCAAGAGCATGAGCAACGAAACCGCCACACCAGCATAATAGACGAAAGCCAAAATTGCGAGCCAAGGGAGATTGCTCAACCATGTCAGCAGGCTTGCTTCAGTTTCCTCCACACTCATTGCCATACCGCCAAGGTCTTCAATGTTCACTTCAACAGCAGCCTCAACAATGGGTAGCTCGATAGTGAGGGGAGTCAAAGGCAGGAACACCGACAGTGCAAGTGCCGACAGCAGAGTGATGCGGTTGAGACGATGGAAGGTCTCCTTGCTCAGAAGGGCGAAGAACACCCAATAGAACAATGCCAAGATAATGGATGATTTGAGGGCGAAGGTAAGCATAGTCATGACTTCTTTTCAATTATCGACAAAATGGTCTTGAGCTCCTCCTCGCCTATCTCTTCTTCTTTGGCAAAGAAGGTGATGAGCGAACGCAGCGAACCTGCGAAGAACGAGTTCTTGACATCGTTCATGAATCGGCGAGTGTATTCCTCGCGTGTGATGAGAGGACAGAAATTGAAGGTCTTGCTGCTCGGATCCAGTTTCTTGACACTCACAAAGCCCTTCTCTGTCAGAATCTTCATGAATGTGGCAATGGTCGAATAAGCAGGCTGAGGCTCGGGGTACTGTGCAATGATAGCGTGAGTGTTCATGCCATCAGTCCCTCCTTTGTCCCACAGGATATTCATTATCTCCATCTCGACTCTCGTTAGAGTCTTGTCGTCTTTTGCTCGTCTTGCCATATTTAGTTTTTTAGATTTGATGGTGCAAAGGTAATCTAATATTTTAGATAAAGCCAAGAAAAAAGGCAAGAAAATGAAGTTAAGGTCAAAAGTTTAACGTTTATTATTAGATATATAGGTGTGAAGATGTGAAGGCGCTGCGCTTGTGAAGATGTGAAGGTGTTCATTGTCGCTGGCTGACATAGTCAACAAGCATAAGACAATGAACACCTTCACATCCTAACATTTTAACAAGCAAGGCACTTTCACACCTTCACAAGCGTAGCGCCTTAACACCTTCACAAGCGCAGCGCCTTAACATCTTCACATCTTCACACCTTCACCCCTACAACGCTTTCTCGAATCGCTCGAGGAAGAGGTCGCACTCTTTCTGGGTGATGCAGAGAGGTGGAAGGATGCGGAGCACATTGGTACCTGCCGCACCCGTGAAGACATGCTGCTCATAGAGCAAGCGGTTGCGCACCTCCTTATATGGATACTCGAACTCGATGCCGATCATGAGTCCTCGTCCACGGAGTTCCTTCAGCCCAGGGATATTCATGGCCTTGAGACCATTCATGAGATATTCGCCCTGAACGCGCGCATTCTCAATGAGGTTCTCGTCGTTCATGACATCGAGCACGGCGCATGCTAGAGCACAACCAAGGTGATTGCCTCCGAAAGTGGTTCCGAGCTGACCATAGACAGGCACGAACTTTGGCGAGATGAGCACTCCAGCGAAAGGATAACCATTGGCGATGCCCTTGGCTACGGTGATGATGTCAGGAGTGATGCCATACCACTGATGGGCGAAGAACTTGCCACTACGTCCATAGCCCGACTGTATCTCGTCGAGGATGAGCACGACATTATTCTCTTCGGTCACCTTGCGCAATTCCTGCATGAATTCGGCTGAAGGAAGATGAATACCGCCCACACCAGATATGCCCTCGATGATGACAGCTGCCACATCGCCATTGGCAATCGAAGCCTTGATGCCCTCGATGTCGCCAAGTTCGAAGAAATCGACTGGGAAAGTGGCATTGATAGGTGCCTGAATCTTTGGGTTCTGGGTCACATTGACAGCAGCAGAAGTGCGACCATGGAAAGCATGGCCAAAGGCGATGACCTTCTTCTTGCCAGTGTAGAAAGAAGCGAGCTTGAGCGCATTCTCATTTGCCTCGGCACCCGAGTTGATGAGAAAGAGCTGGAAATCGTCGTATCCGCACATCTTGCCCAACTTCTCTGCGAGCTTCACCTGAAGAGGGTTCTTGACGGCATTGCTATAGAAACAGAGCTTGGCAGCCTGCTCCTGCATTGCCTGCAGATAACGAGGATGACTGTGACCGATCGAGATTACGGCATGACCTCCGTAGAAGTCGAGATACTCCTGACCCTTGTCGTCATAGACGTATGCGCCCTTGCCATGGTCAACAGTTACATCAAATAATGGATATACGTCGAAAAGTTTCATTGTTTTTGTGTTGTTGTGAGGTTTTAAGGTTGTGTGGTTATTAGGTTGTGAAGTCTTTGTCAGCGCGAAGCTACCTTAAAACCTTAAAACCTTAAAACCTTAAAACCTTATAACCTTATAACCTCAATATATTAAAAAGCAATAGCCTTGAGATTCAGTCCTGCCTTCTCGTCGATGCCGAACATGAGGTTCATGTTTTGTACAGCCTGACCCACTGCTCCCTTGAGGAGATTGTCGATCATGGAAGTGACAACGATATTGCGGCCGAAGACATCGACATGCACAAGGCCCTTGTTGGTGCCTACGACCTGCTTGAGGTCGATGGCCGAATCGCAGTAGTGAGTGAAGGCTGCATCGGCATAGAAATCCTTGAAGAGCTTGACAATAGCATCCTTGTCGGCTGCCTTTGGCAACTTCACCACCTCGGTGCAGAAGATGCCACGGGCGAAATCGCCACGATATGGGATGAAATCGACTGTGATGCCCTCTGCCTCATAACCCTCGTCGAGCGTGTCAACGACATGAGGCGTACCCTCGGGACGAAGCTCATTGAGAGTCTGACATATCTCGTGGAGATGCTGATGAGTGAAGAGCTTATACACACTCATATTGTCGTTGCGCCAAGAGAAATGAGTGGTTGATGTCGGCTTCTGGCCAGCACCCGTGCTGCCTGTGATGGCATTGACAGCAATGTCGGCAGTCAGTAGGCCAGCCTTTGCCAAAGGAAGCAAACCCAACTGGACGCAAGTGGCGAAACAGCCAGGGTTGGCAAGATGCTGACAAGCCTTGATGGCATCGCGATGAGTCTCGGGCAAGCCATAGACATAGTCGTGATTGCCCTTGATGCGGAAATCCTGCGCCAAGTCGATGATCTTGACATTGGCAGGAATCTCATGCTCCTTGAGGAATGCCTCGCTCTTGCCATGGCCGAAGCAGAAGAACACTACATCGACCTTGTCGAAAGGCATGTCGGACGTGAAACAGAGATCGGTATCGCCAATCAAGCCCTCGTGCACATCCGAGAAACGGTTGCCAGCATTGCTCTCTGAGTTGGCAAAGACAATCTCTACTTCAGGATGATGGATCAAAAGACGAATCAGCTCGCCGCCTGTATAGCCGGCTGCACCCAATATACCTACCTTAATCATATCAGCGCTCTTCGTCAGGGTGAACGCTATAGTAAGCGCGGAGTGGAGTCGATGTGATCTTGATGAAGCCCTTGGCATCGTCGGCTGTCCATGCCTTGGCACCCTCGCCATACTCGCCAAGCTTGTTGTGAACGAGATCGTCAGGAGTGTCGCAGCCTACTGTCTGGAAGCTGTAAGGACGGAGTTCCAGTGTGACAGTACCATTGACATTGCGCTGTGAGCTTGCAAGCATAGCCTCCATATCAGGCATCACTGGCTCGAGATACTGCGACTCGTGGAGGAACATGCCATACCAGTTGCTGACCTGATCCTTCCAGTACTGCTGCCACTTCGAGAGTGTGTATTTCTCAAGGAAGCGGTGAGCACCGATGATGAGCATAGGAGCAGCAGCCTCGAAGCCTACACGACCCTTGATACCGATGATCGTATCACCTACGTGGCAGTCACGGCCGATGGCGTATGCTGCGCCAATCTCCTCAACCTTCTGGATAGCCTCAATGCGGTCGTCATACTTCACGCCATTGACACTGACGAGCTCGCCCTTCTCGAATCCGAGGCTCAAGATTTCGCTGCCAGTCTTGGTAGCGTGCTTCAGATATGCGCTCTCTGGCAGACCCTGCTTGCTGTCGAGAATCTCGCCTCCACAGATTGATGTGCCCCAGATACCCACATTGTAGCTGTACTTCAGCTTGGTGAAATCAGCAAAGAAACCATTGGCATTGAGGTAGTCGATCTCTTCCTTACGGCTGAGATTGCGGTCGCGGGTCAAGGTGATGATCTCGACACCAGGAGCCTTCACAAGGAAAGTCATGTCGAAACGGATCTGGTCGTTGCCTGCTCCAGTCGAACCATGAGCGATGGCATCGGCTCCGATCTCGTTGGCATACTGGGCAATGGCGAGAGCCTGGAAAATACGTTCAGATGAAACAGACACAGGATAGCAGTTGTTGCGGAGCACATTGCCGAAGATCATATACTTGAGCGACTTCTCATAGTATTCCTTTGTCACATCGAGAGTCACATACTTGACAGCACCAAGCTTGTAAGCATTCTCTTCGTTCTTCTTGAGCTGCTCTGCGCTGAAACCGCCAGTGTTGGCACATGCCGCATAAACCTCGTATCCCATCTCTTTGGTGAGATACATCACATTATAACTTGTATCGAGACCGCCTGAAAAAGCGACTACTACTTTCTTCTTTGCCATTATCTTGAATGTATTAAAAAATTGTCAAATTGTCAAATTGCAAAAACTGCACGAAGGTCAGATCTTATCGAGATCCTCAAGCACCTCATCTGGATGTTCGGCTGGATCATAGAGCATAGCCGTACAGATGCATCGCTTGAAGTCGGTGCGCTGGAGCACGTCATAGTTGACACACGTCTGGCAACCACGCCAGAAAGCAGGATCCTGAGTGAGCTGCTCAAACGTCACCGGTCGGTAACCCAGCTCATTGTTGATCTTGAGAACAGCCGCACCGCTGGTGATACCGAACAGTTTAGCCTTAGGGAACAGGCGACGGCTATAGGCGAATGAGAACATCTTGATACGCTTGGCCAAACCGAAGCCTCGGTATTTTGGCTTTACGATAAGACCGGAGTTGACCACATACTCCTTGTTGCTCCAGCTCTCGATATAGCAGAAGCCTGCGAAATCATCGCCACATAGAGCGATGATGGCCTTGCCTTCGAGCATCTTCTGTGCCACATACTCAGGGCTACGGCGGGCGATACCTGTGCCACGTGCCTTGCTTGATTCTTCTATCACATCGAGGATTTCCTCCACGTAGTGAATATGCTGTTTACCTGCGATATAAATCCTGATCAGCGGCTGCTGTTCAGGCGAACTAACTTCTTCCATTGTTGTTAAAATTTATTTCTGCTTTGGGAGGAAGGCGCATAACGACTCAGCTACCTGAGTGGTTGTGTATCCTCCTCGAGGAATTACTAATATAGTGTCGTCACCTGCAATAGTACCCATGACTTCCTTCAACTCTGCCATGTCAATGTCGTAGGCAATGCTGCTTGCATACCCTGGCTTTGTCTTGATCACGATGAGCACCGAGCTGCATTCGATACTGACAATGCCCTTCATCGAATATGGAGGAATGAAATGAGGTGCGATGCCGCCCTTGATCGTTGCAGCCACATCAGGCATGACATACACATACCCTCCGTCGCGCGTGGCAATCTTTGCGACCTGCATCTGCTTGAGGTCGCGGCTCAGCGTTGCCTGAGTCACATCAAACCCCTTGCTCTGCAGCTGCGCGAGCAACTCATCCTGACTTCCAATACTCTGATTCTGGACGATGTCACGAATTACTGATATTCTATCTATCTTATTCTTCATCTAAATTACTTTATACATAACCGAGCGCAAAGATATGATATTTTTGCATACAATGACAAAATATGCGAAAAAAAATGCCAAAACAGCATCTTTTTTCGCATAAAATTAGTATATATACAGTAATTATATATTTCCAAATAGCAAAATTACTTCAGTTTAGCCACTGTTTCCGCTATCACGCGAGGGAAATGAGCATATTCGAGCGCATGGACTTTGGTTGCCACATCATGAGCAGTATCGCCTGGCTCGACAGGACAGGTAGCCTGGAATATGATGTCACCATTGTCGAAGAACTCGTTGACATAATGAATGGTGATTCCCGACTGTGTGTCGCCGCATGCAATGACATCTTCGTGGACACGGTCGCCATACATTCCCTTGCCGCAATGCAGAGGGATGAGCGCAGGATGAATATTGACGATGGCATTTGGATAGGCATCGACCAGATATTTCGGAATGAGCAACAGATATCCCGCTAGGACAATAAAGTCGATACCATACTCGTTCATGAGAGCCATGACGGCATCCTGATCTCGCATTTCCTTGCCAGTGACCACTTTCGAAGGAATGCCGAGACGCTTTGCCCGTTCGAGCACAAAAGCATCTGCCTTGTTACATACTATGAGAGAGACAGATACATC
>SFEH01000217.1 GCA_004557315.1 Bacteroidales bacterium | reverse complement strand
CGAGTAGGTCGTCAGATTGCCAAGGAGTTGCACATCAACGGTCCGTTCAACATCCAGTTCATGGCTCGTGACAATGATATTCTCGTTATCGAGTGTAACCTTCGTGCCAGCCGTTCGTTCCCATTCGTGAGCAAGGTATTGAAGATCAACCTCATCGAGTTGGCTACCCGCGTAATGCTCGGTTTGCCTGTAGAGAAGCCACACAAGAACCTCTTTGATCTCGACTATGTAGGTATCAAGGCATCTCAGTTCAGCTTCAACCGTCTGCAGAAGGCGGACCCTGTATTGGGTGTGGACATGAGCAGTACGGGTGAGGTAGGTTGCTTGGGCGACGATACATCTACCGCACTTCTGAAGAGTATGCTTTCTGTGGGTCATCGCATTCCAGCCAAGAACATCCTGCTTTCTACAGGTTCTGCCAAGCAGAAGGTAGATTTGCTCGATGCAGCCCAGATGTTGGTTAAGCATGGTTACAAGCTGTATGCAACTGGTGGTAGTAGCAAGTTCCTCACCGAGAACGGCATTGAGAACACCCGTGTGCTCTGGCCATCAGAGGAGGCAGAAGGCGGTGCACCAAAGGCTTTGGAGATGCTCCACAATCACGAGATTGATATGGTAGTGAATATTCCGAAGAACTTGACCAGCAGCGAGTTGAGCAATGGTTACAAGATTCGTCGTGCTGCCATCGACTTGAATGTGCCATTGATTACCAACAGCCGTCTGGCGAGTGCATTCATCTATGCATTCTGCACCACCAAGCTGGAGGATATCGACATCAAGGCTTGGGGAGAGTATAAATAATGTTTAGTGATTATTTATTAGTGATTAAGAATTGATAGTTAATAGTTAAGAATTGACAGTTTAGTCATTCTTGATGATTCCCAATAGAAAAATCCCTGCTGTAGGAAAGGCTTCCTATGGCAGGGATTTTTTGTTTGAACAAAAAAACGTGAAAACTTTGGTTGTTTCAAAATTAAATCGTAAATTTGCAGCAAAAACTATAATAATGAAGAGTTATGGAAGAAAAATTATCGACTATATATTTAAGAGATGGACGGAACGCCCTGCAATATAGGCACTGAGATGGCGGCTGCGCAGAGTGAATTGTCATCACTCGTAAGCTAGCTTACAGGCGATGAGTATGCTATCCAAGGCTGTTAATCGCCAAATGCTTGCATTATATTATGGTATAGGCAAGTATGTGTCGGACAATACTCGCACAGGAGCTTGGGGAACTGGAGCCATCGAGACTATCAGCGAACAACTGAGAAGAGAACTGCCAGGATTGCGTGGCTTTTCACCTGCAAGCATAAAGAAAATGCGTATTTTCTATGAGCAGTGGAGTAAATTAATAAATCGTTCGCCAATGGCGAACGATTTGCAAACGTCTGAAAAACAAGATGTACTGCAGGCAAATGAACTGCTTTCTGTAAATCGTTCGCCATTGGCGAACGATTTGGATTGGCATGAATTTATGTCGTTAAGTTTTTCACACCATTATGAGATTCTTGCCAAGACAGAAACATTGGAAGAGCGTGCTTTCTATATACATCAGGCTGCGACCTTGCGTTGGGATAAATATACACTTCGCAACAATTTGAAGGCTGACCTCTTCCATCATCAGTCACAGATGCCAAACAATTTTGCCACAACTATGCCGTCCACTCGTTATGCAGCCAAGGCTATATCGATGTTCAAGGATGACTACTTGCTCGACTTTATCAATGTGGAAGAACTTGGTGAGCGAGACCCACAGGACATTGATGAGCGTGTCATAGAGAACTCGATAGTGTCGAATGTCAAGAATTTCATTTTGACGTTTGGTAAGGACTTTACCTTTATGGGCAACCAAGTGCATATCGACAAGTTCGGGCATGACCATTATGTGGATTTGCTGTTTTTCAACAGAGAGTTGCAGAGCCTGGTAGTGTTTGAGTTGAAGAAGGGAGAGTTCAAACCAGCCTATCTTGGTCAGTTGGCAGCATATATCCGTATGCTCAATGACGATGAGCGCAAGCCTCATGAAAATCCTACAGTCGGCATCGTGCTTTGCTGCGATGCTGACAAGACGTATGTGGAGTATCTTCTTCAAGACTACAATCAGCCAATGGGAGTGGCTACCTATC
>SFEH01000216.1 GCA_004557315.1 Bacteroidales bacterium | reverse complement strand
GAACAAGGCATTGGCTGGGGTAGGGAGGCCGATGAACGATGTGGTCTGGCGTTCGTCACAGTTGAACTTGGCAAGGCGAAGTGCCGAGAAGGCAGCCATTATGAAGGCGAAGAGGGCAATGGCTTCGGCCGAATCGCTGAACAGTGGAGCAGTGGCCATGACCAGACTGTAGCACAGCACTGAAGGAGCAACGCCGAAGGTCACTACATCGGCAAGCGAATCAAGTTCCTTTCCGATAGGTCCGCTCACGCCAAGCGCACGTGCCGACATGCCATCGAAGAAATCGAAGACAGCACCGAGCACGATATAGAGACACGCAAGGTCGATGTCACCGCTCAATCCGAAATAGATGGCAAGGCAGCCGCATATCAGATTGAGGCTTGTGATGATATTGGGGATATTGATGATCTTCATAATTCGGTAAATTATGTGACAATAAAAAAAGCCATACTGACGATGGCTTTAGATTTTTGCTATTGATGTTACATTTCCTTTGACTCTTTCGCCCATCTTGACCAAGACCTCAGCATCGAGAGGCAGGAAGAGGTCAATGCGTGACCCGAACTTGATGAAGCCAAGCTCGCTGTTGATCTCCGACTTGTCGCCTGCGTTGATGTAAGTGACGATGCGACGTGCCATTGCACCTGCCACCTGACGCATCATGATGACTGGTCCGGCATCGCTCTTGATGACTATGGTCGAACGTTCGTTCTCGTTGCTCGACTTCGGCAGATAGGCCTTCTTGAAGCGTCCGTCTTCGTGAAGCACCTTCAGTACCTGTCCGTTGAGCGGGCACCACTGTGCATGCACGTTGGTCAGGCTCATGAAGATCGAGATCTGAAGTCGCTTGTCATTGAAATAGTCAGGCTCATGCACCTCTTCGATTGTCACGATGGTGCCATCGCTCGGAGCAATGACGTCGTGCAGCTCATCTCCCTTGAACGTGCGGTTAGGGTAGCGGAAGAAGTTGATGATGATTCCCGAAATGAAAAGCTCAGGCACGAGAATTGAAGCGCTCAGCCAATGAGGGGCTTCAGCGACATAGAGAACAACAACAGAGATGACTACTACTGCCAATGCGACAATGATAGTAGCCCACCCTTCTTTATGCATTTTTTTATTCTTCATGTCTTGAAATCTCTAATTTTTGGGGCAAAATTAAAGTTTTTGACTCAAATTACCAAATTTATTGAGGAAAATATGTATCTTTGCGTCAAAAATAATAGGGTTTAACACCCATTCTGTTAACAAATATTGATAAATGAACAAACAACCAAGAGGACGCAGAGCAAATCGTCCTGACAATATCGCAGTATTCCGCCCGGAGGTCGAAACTACACTCCTGGCATATCTATTCGAGGTTTTGTCTCCAAAATCGCGCACCGAAATCAAGTCTTTGCTTGCCCATCAGCAGGTGATGGTCAATGGTCAGCCTACACGCCAGTTCGATGATACGCTGATGCCTGGCGATGAGGTGGTGGTCAATTTCTCCCGTCCGTTCGCAACGCTCAATCATCCGATGGTGAAGCTGATGTTCGAAGACGATGACATCGTTGTGATTACCAAGGAATCGGGCTTGCTCAGCGAGCCTGTAGGTGCCCGCTCTCGCGAGAAGTCGGCCCAGAAGATAGTCGATGAGTATCTCTATGCCAAGGATGGCCACACTCATGCCTATACCGTCCACCGCCTTGATCAGTTCACTTCGGGCATACTGATCTTTGCCAAGAACCCTGCCGTTCAGCGCAAGCTGCGCGACTCGTGGCAGACCTATATCGTTGAGCGCCGTTATATGGCAATCGTCGAAGGCAAGCCGCGTGAGCCGGAAGGCGAGATCAGCTCTTATCTCGTGGAGAACAAGACGAACATGGTGGTCTATTCAACGCGCGATGCCGAGAAGGGCAAGCTTGCCGTGACTCGCTACCACGTCAACAAGTCGAGCCGTGGCTATTCGCAGGTCGATCTGCAGAGGCGACCGCAAATATGGCGCCCAGAGCAATCCTTGGGGTCGCCTGATGCTCCACAACTACTTCCTGCAGTTCGTGCATCCTGTGACTCGCGAGAACCTCAAGTTCGACCTTCCTCTGCCTCGCAACTTCAATATCTGATTTTCATAAATACATTAGAACGTGAAACACCCCTCATTGCTGGTTAGCCTTCTGCCCATAGCGATGCTGATAGCCCTGCTGTCGGTAAGCATCTATATGTTTGGCGATGGCATGCTCGCTGGTCCGTCGCAGGTTGTGCTCATACTCATCACGGGTGTGATATGTGCCATTGCCATCGTGGGCTACAAGAAGAAATGGTCGTTCCTCGAAGACTTCATGATAGGCAATATCGGCAGCAGCATGCCGGCTTGCCTCATTCTCTTCATGGTGGGAGCGATATGTGCCACGTGGATGCAGTCGGGCATCATCCCTACGATGATCTACTATGGCCTGAACGTCATCTCTGCCCGATGGTTCCTGCTCACTGCCTGTGCCATCTGTTCGCTGGTCTCGCTCTGTATCGGTTCGTCGTGGACTACGATAGCCACCGTGGGTGTGGGTCTGATGGGCATTGGCCACACCTTGGGCATCAGCGATGGCTGGGTGGCAGGTGCCATCATATCGGGTGCTTATTTCGGCGATAAGATCTCCCCATTGAGCGAAACGACCAATCTGGCATCGTCGATGGCTGGTGTGCCTCTGTTCGATCACATACGCAACATGATGAAGACCACCGTGCCGAGCATCTCGGTCACAATGGTTGTGTTCATCATCGTCGGTCTGCTGTCATCGCCTTCAGCCGAAGCCACCATGGATGCCACCCAGCAGATGCAGAGCCACCTGCTCGATACCTTCACCATTTCGCCCTTGCTCTTCATCGTTCCTCTCGGAGTCTTCTACCTTATATATAAAGGTCTGCCCGCCATCATCGTGCTCTTCCTTGGTGCCCTGGTTGCCGCCGTCATGATGCCTTTCGTGCAGCCACAGCTGGTCGAAGCCATAGTCGGTGCTGGCAAATCGGGCTTCACTGGAGGCCTTGAATGTGTGATGAGGGTAGTGTTCGGCGGTGTTTCTTACGAGACGGGCAATGTGGGGCTCAACGACCTCGTGAGCACTTCGGGCATGTCGGGTATGCTCAGCACCATCTGGCTCATCATCTGCTCGATGTGTTTCGGTGGAGCGATGGAGGCAAGCGGTATGCTCGGCACCATCACCGAGAGTCTGCTCAAGATGATGCGCGGACGGTTCAAGACCGTTGCCACCACCTGCCTCTCTTGTCTCTTTGTCAATGTGGCTGCCGGCGACCAGTATCTTGCCATCATCCTGCCTGCCAAGATGTATGGCGAGGCTTTCGGCAAGCAGAACCTTGAGAAGAAGCTGCTCTCACGAACGGTTGAGGATAGCGGTACGGTCACTTCGGTGCTCATTCCGTGGAACTCGTGC
>SFEH01000067.1 GCA_004557315.1 Bacteroidales bacterium | reverse complement strand
ATTGTTGGAAAAGACGTATGAGGTGACCACCTGTGGTATCACCACAGATGATATGATAAAGGCAAATTTAGCAAAGGAGGTTCCTGTGCTGGATAAGCATTATGACGTGGTGCTGCATGCATGCGGCAAGGCGCATGTTGTTCCTAAAACAGAGGCAGAAAAGCAGGCATTCTTTGATGTAAACTATCAAGGAACGGTCAATCTCTGTTCTGCATTGGAAAAGGTTGGAGTACCTAAAGCTTTGGTGTTTATCAGTACGGTTGCTGTTTATGGTTGCGAGTATGGCGATTTGATTACTGAAGAGCATCCTTTAAATGGTGATACTCCTTACGCCAAGAGCAAGATTATGGCTGAGGAATATCTATCAGAATGGTGCAAGAAGCACGATGTGTCCTTGGGTATTCTTCGTCCTTCCTTGTTGGCTGGGAAGAATGCCCCTGGTAACCTCGGTGCTATGGTAAATGGTGTCCGCAAGGGGTTCTATATGAACATTGCAGGCGGTAAGGTGGTAAAGTCTATTCTCATGGCTGAGGATATTGCTCGCATCATGCCAGCCTTGATTGAGAAAGGTGGAATATATAATGTTTGTGACACTCGTCAACCTTCGTTTGGTGAACTATCTATTTCAGTAGCTAAACAACTTGGTAAGCACAACCCAATCAGCATCCCTTATTGGATGGCTTGGTGTATGGCAAAAGTAGGTGACCTTCTTGGTTCTAAAGCTCCAATCAACAGCTATAAGTTAGAAAAGATGACGAAGAGTCTGACGTTTAGTAACGAGAAAGCTCGCATGGAACTTGGTTGGGAACCTCTGGATGTATTGGAGAATTATAAGATTTGACGCGTATGAATACATACTTAGTTTACGGAATCATCTTCGTGATTCTTCTGGTCCTGGAACTTGTCTATTTCAAGATTGCGGACAAGTGCAACATCATCGACAAGCCGAATGAACGGTCTTCGCATAGCACGATTGTGCTTCGCGGAGGTGGTATCATCTTCATGCTGGGGCTGTGGATATGGGCGGCATTTACTTCAGTAGGATTGCTCGACACAGGCTTGGGCTTTGGCTATCCATGGTTCCTTGCGGCTGTCACGTTGATTGCGGGCGTGAGCTTTGTGGATGACATACGCTCGTTGCCCGACTCGGTGAGGCTTGTGGCTCAGTTTGTGGCTATGGGTCTGATGTTCTATCAGTTGGACATGCTTCACTGGGAGATGTGGTGGGTGGTGATCCTTGCGCTCATCGTGTGTGTGGGAGCATCGAACGTCATCAACTTCATGGACGGCATCAATGGCATTACGGGCGGATATGCGCTCTCTGTGCTGCTGCCTCTGCTGCTGATCAACCATGGTGCTGCCGGATGCGACCTGAACGCTCAGGTGGCTTTCGTGCCTACTTCGCTCATCATGACGGTCATCTTGGCGGATGTGGTGTTCTGCCTGTTCAACTTCCGTCCGAAGGGTAAGGCGAAATGCTTTGCGGGCGATGTGGGGTCGATTGGCATTGCCTTTATCTTGCTGTTCATGATCGGTCAGCTGATAATGAAGACTGGCGATGTGACGTATCTTGTTTTCTTGCTGGTGTATGGTGTGGATGGCTGCCTGACTATCTGCCACCGAATCATGCTGCACGAGAACCTCGGTGAGGCGCATCGCAAGCATGCGTATCAGCTGATGGCGAATGAGCTGAAGATTGGACATGTGAAGGTTAGTTTGCTCTATATGGGCATACAGACGGCTGTGAGTCTTGGGTTCATCTACCTCTGCCCCAATACCACTCTCGCACACTGGCTCTATCTGTTTGGCGCAATCCTGCTGCTGTCAGTAGCCTATGTGCTTTTCAAGAAGAAATACTACCATCTGCATGAGGAGTATCTTGCTTCATTGAAACAAAAGTAAGAATAACAAAAGACAACAATAATATGATACAGATAGACAAGCAACTCATTCGTGAGTTATTCGACAAGGCTGTGGTGAACCCTCGACTTCGCATGAACTTCGACCTTCGCACGTCACCAGATGACGGAGGTCAGCGTATGCTGAATGCCCTCATGCCCGGAACTGTCGTTCCCATCCATCGCCACCCGATGAGCAACGAGTCTGTGATCTGCCTCTCGGGCAAGCTGGTGGAGGTAATATACGAAGAAGATAATATTGCCAAGGATTTCCCAATGGGGATGGATGCTCAGGATGTGCCTTCGGGCAAGCGATTCAAGGAGTCGGCTCGCTATATGCTCGACCCGAGCGTTGGCAACTTCGGCTGTGTGGTGCCTGCCGGTGCATGGCATACAGTGGAGGTGCTGGAGCCAAGCGTCATCTTCGAGGCTAAAGATGGCAAGTATGGGGAAGACGGGAGCGAGATTGGATAGAATTATCATCGGAACTTATTCGGAATTTAGTCTGATAGCCTGATTCCGTTTGAATCTGCTTAGGTTCCGATGATGATTTCTTATCCGCAGAGGTCAGGTGGAAGATACGTGTACAGGATGAAGTGAATCACGAAGTATATCTCCCCAACAGCCAATCGGTTGCCAAGACACGATGAATGGTCTTGCCGTCTATCTCCAAATCGCCCGTCTCGCCCGACAACCCCCTTAACAAACTCTCTAATTCTAATAACACTATGGAACGCTCAAATTATGCATTGATCTCGGCTTTGTATTCTGATAAGTCGAGAGGCCTGTATTCCGACATCTACTTCCCTATCATCAAATACGTGATAGTGAAGATCAGTGCCGAGTTGAAGTCTGCAGATAAATACTCTAATGCAGAGACTGTTCACAATAAGATACAGGAACTGTTCGACATCAAGATTCCTCATGTGGTCATCGCAAAGACTGTCAGCAAACTGGCAAATGTGAGGAATGGCAGTATCGAACTTGAGGCGTATGAAGATGGCAACTGTTTCAAGATTAAGCGCGCGTACTTCGATGAGGAGGAATCGACATACGAGGAGAGAGAACGCAGTTTCAACCTCCATCTTCACGATATTGAGGCTGAATATAAAGGCTTTATCGAGCGCGAAGGTACGTGCGATGAGGATGCTACGTTCATGGAGTTCATCTCAAACAACACCGAGAATATCCTGGGTTATTTCGAGAATGAGACGGAGGAGCAGGTGGAGGAAAAATACACTTCCATGGTGTTCTTCCTCGACTATCTGCACAAGAGCAACGAGCCTCTCTATAAGGTGGCCAACCAGTTGTTCTGGAGCAGTGTGATCGTTGCGTTCCTGCAAAGCGAGCGTCCGCAGGTTTATGATCAGGAGAGAGGCTGTGAGGCTGAGTACTATCTCGACACGTCGATTGCCATGGGTTTGCTGGAACTCTCCACTCCTGAGAATGAGGCAAGCGCAAGGGATGTGAGGGATATCATCAAATCGTCGGGCGGTTTGCTGAAGATTCATCCTGCCACTCTTGAGGAAATCAAGACTATCCTCGCTTCGGTGGCTCAAAATGGTGCATACCCTGGAACGAGCATTGCCAATGCCTGCGCCCGAAGGAATCTGGAAGCGCACGACATCCTGAAGATTCAACTCAATCTGCAGAAGCATGTGGAATCGAAAGGTATGGTGCCTTTTCCATCCGCTACTGTTGACATCCGAAAAGAGATTTTAAATAAGTACAAGGGCAAGGAAGTGGTCCGTAAGCTGGCTGAAAATCGCAATAACCTGAATGGTGAGTCTTCTTTGTCTTATGCCAATGCAGATATGTTCCGTGAGGCGCATGATGTATTCATGGACGACTACATTTGCGAACGCAGAACAAGGATGGGGAAGAAGAATATTTTCTTCCTCACGACCAATACGGATCTGATTGCTTATTGCAAGAAGCGTCACCCCGAGGAGAACGCGATGATCTCTACCAGCAAGGTGATACTTGACTTGTGGATGCACAATGCCAAGCCGGCTCACGTGTCTTCGTCGGTGCTGACAGAAACCATGGCTCGATGTCTGGATATGCACAGGGCTAAGGTTCGCTCGAAACTTCACGATGTGGCTCGCTTGTTCAACAAGACCAAGGAGGATGTGGCTCCTGAGGTATATCAGGAATTTCTCAAACTCCTGTATCGCAGAGCCCGAAATGTGGTGAATGCGGTCAACGAGATTCCTGATGATTCAAAAGCATTTATGGTACAGCTGCAGGATGCAATCAAGGAGGACAACGCGTATTTCGATGCCGTCAACAGTGAGGTGCGGAGCAGAAATGTGGCTCTCGAAGAGGAGGTTACCAAGCAGACTGAGAAGGTGCAGTCGCTTGCCGAAGAGTCGGAACTCAAGTCGCAGAGCATCGGAAGCCTCAAGACGAAGAATGAGACGCTTACTCAGGAGAAGTCTAAACTGATTGCAGACTTGAACTTGACTGCCTCTCTGCTTCAGGAAGAGAAGCATACGTCGGAAGAAGAGCGTCAAGCAAAAAGGCTGGCTGAATTCAAGAACAGGATCTTTGAAAAGCGCGAAGCCTTGGAGAATCGCCGCGACGAGTTGCTTAAGGAGCTGAAGCCTTGGAAAGATAAGCGATTTGATAGTTTTAAGAGTTCAGAATTCTGTCGTCTGCTAATCGTATATGTTGCCATTTTTTGTCTTGCCTTACTCTCTTTTTTCTCTGAAAAATATGTAGCGATTGAGCAGGGTGTAACACCAGGTTTCATAAGGGTTTTATTCTCAATCGCTATAGCGGGATTTGCTTTTTCCTTTTTTTATTATTTTGATAAGCGAAGAGACTCTAGAAGAGAAGCTGCTTATGCCAAATGGGAGAACAAGCCGGAGAATGCGGAATACAAGCGCCTTGTGTCTGAAATAGAGACATTGGATGCTGAGATAGCCACTTGTAAAGGCATATTGAAAGACCCCACTTCCTATATGGGAGAAATGGGGTGATAAGGGCTATAGTTCCTCAGGAACTCGGAAACATGGGCAGGCTTTGGGTGCAAACTCCCGATGGCCGTGTATGCTTGCTTCCGGGAACTTCTGCTTGAGCTGCTTAATCAGTGAGCGCATTGCCTCTCGTTGCTCGGGCGTACGGGTGTCCTTGGGTGTGCGTCCGTCTTTGGCAAGTCCGCCAATGTAGCAGATGCCTATGCTGTGGGCGTTGTGTCCTGCACAATGGGCTCCAGTCTCGCTTATCGGGCGACCTGCATGGATGCTGCCATCGCGATAGATGACATAATGGTAGCCTATCTTGCGAAAGCCTCGGGCGCGATGCCAACGGTCGATGTCGGCTACTGTATAGTCTTTGCCTTCGATAGTGGCAGAACAATGGATGATGATTTCTGTTATCTTTCTCATAAGCGAATGCGGGTTTTAAGTTTGAACAAGAATATTGCGATCAATACGAGCAAGGCTCCAGAAAGGAGGTAGAAGCAAGCCCTGCACAAGCGGTCGAAGAAGGTGATATAAATGGTGTCGCGGAGGAGCTTATAGCGGTATTCTAATGAAACGTCACAGAGATAGACGGTGTCGCGCGAGCGGTCGGTAAAGCGGTCGCGGAAGACATAGACGGAGTCGAAATGCTGCGAGCTCAGATAGAGAGTATCTACTGATGTGCGCTCTACAAGTTGCAGGGGGCGAGAGGTTGCACATCCCGTCAGCACGAGGGCTGACAGGAGTGCGATGATGAAGAAAATAGATGATCGATACTTTTTCATTTGAGTTTTGAGTTTCAAGTTTCAAAGAGAATTCAATTTTCAAAAAAGTTACGAGTTACGCGTTACGCGTTACGCTCTTCGGTGAGCAAGCATGGTGGCTTTGTCCAGTGTGAGATGGGCTGGTCCTGTACAAGGTGGCTTTCGTCGATGATGAGACTGATGACTTCCTTACGTGCCTTGCACTTCTCCAGTCGCTTGACGATGCGCTCGTAGATCTCGGTGGCCTTATAGACAACTCCGGGAATGAGCGGTTGCCCGATGGAAATGGTTCGCTGTTTGCGCGAGCCAATCCATGAGTTGGCGAGTCCAATGCGCCACCCTACTGACCGTCCCTCAGGGGTGAAGATCTCCAGTTCGCGCTTGTGGGCATTCTTGGTGACCAGCTTGACGAGGTACTTGCCGGCTGGCAACATTTGTTCGGTACTCTCTACTGTATGGGTCTGCTTTTCTCCGTTGATGAAGATGCATCCTTCTGTGTAGAGCTCATTGATTGTTTGTCGTTTGATATATACTTCCATAATAGTCTGAATAATCTTTGCAACCGGCAGGCAGTGGATGGCGAACGATGCACATGCCCATCTGGTTGGCTAATGAAACAAGTTGGTTATAGAGCTTCTCCCCTGGCTCGTCCTGATCGGGATACATGTGGAGCGATGAGCGATGAGCAATGAGCAGTGAGCGAATTAGCTCGATGTCCTTGCGGTTGAGGAGTGTTGCCGATGGTATGGCAATGGCCTTGTGTCCGCTGGAGAGCATCGCCCAACAGTCGCTCGCGCCTTCGGTGATGTAGAGGGGCTCGCTTTCGCGCAGCAGCTTCAGCACGGGCAGGTTGTAGATGCGACACTTCGAGCCTCGGGGAAAACGGAAGCGAGGGAGGACTGATTGTTGATTACTGATTACTGATGATTGATTGCTGATTACTGATGACTGATTAATGATTGCTGATGACTGATTAATGATTACTGATGATTGATTGCTGATGGGGGGCTTACCATAACTCAGGTTGCGGTTCTGCACGCCTATCAGCTTGCCGTCGATGTCGAAGTAGGGTATCTGGAGCCAAGGGATGCCATGGCGGTCGGTGAAGGAGGTGAGGCGGCACCAGCTGACGACCTTTTCATTGAGCTTACGCTCGCCGAAGAGGAACGTTCGGGCAGGCTCGTTGAGCGATGGATGCTCGAAGTAGCGGCTGTAACGTGCGGCATCGAAGGGCTTCGGTTCGGCTGGCTTGACAGCTGGCTTCCACTCGGTGAGGATCACGTTGTGCTCGTTGGCAAGCCACTGGCAGGTTTCGATGAACGACTTTCCGAGCACGTGCATGGCCAAGTCGATGACTCCTCCATGGCTGTCGCACACGAAGCACTTGTAGGTGTTGCGGCTGGTGCTGAACGACAGGCTGGGGTGGCTGTCAGAGTGAAATGGGCAAAGGCTCTTGTGACGGCTCACTTGGAGCCCTAGCCTCTGAGCCACTCCCTCGATTGGGAGGGCTCTGAGTTTTTGAATGTCGAATCTATCCATAAAGTTTCAAGTTTCAGGAGGTTTCAAGTTTCAATAATTCTTGATGAACACTTCCACCTGCGGATCGGGCTGATAGATCATCTTGGCCTTTTTCCACTTGGCAATGAAGATGCGGTCGGGAGATGATAGGTCGAGCTTGACGATGAGCTCACGGAGCTGGTCGCGACTGAACTGCTTAGGTAACTGATCGTAGAGCGTGACGCGATTGCCTTCTTCGTCGGAATCGCCTTTGTGCATCTGCTCGTATTGCTTGCCCCACTTCGCCATGAGTCCGTCGAGAATGTAGTTTGCCATGAAACGATAGAACTTCACGACATGAGCATGCTGGTCAGGATCTTCGTCCCAGAGATGATAGCACATGCACGCCATACGCCAAGCTGACACCGATGAGCGCTTGTAGAAGCAGTTGAGGGCTCGCGACCCCGTCTTGAGTACTTGCTGACGTTGCTCATCACACCACTTGCGAACCGGCAGGTTGAGCCATTCAACAGGAATGTCGTGGGTGGGCTGAATGAGATCGTCGTCGGTATAAGTCTCCTTCATCAGGCGGTCAACGGTACGCTCCACGAGCTGCCGTTCGGCTTCGGTCTGCTGTCGGAACTGAGGTGCATCTTCGCCCATGAGGTCTTCGTCGATGCGTGCAAGCACTTTGCGTGTACAGTTGCCGCCCTCGACCGAACGCTTGTTGATATATTCGTTGAGCGCATTTTCGGTTCCGCAGAAGAGTGAGCAATAGATAATATCCACATCGGCATTGTAGCTGGCATCGGAGAGTGTGTCGCTCGAAAACTCTGCCCCAAGGTCAAAAGCCAGTCGGTCCATGGTGTTGAGGTCGGCAAAGGCGCGCTTGTTCGATTCTGTCATCGTGGCGATTTCTTCGCTGAAAAAGAAGAAGGCAAGCGTCTCGCCATATTTGCGGAGGAACATATCGGCACGCTTCACGAGCTTCGCCTTGGTGATGGTCTGCACGATTCGGGGGGCTGTGATGGGTTCGTCGGGCAACTGCTTGTTCTTGGCTGCTTTCTTCTTGAGTTCGACATAGGCCTGCTCCATGCGCTTCATCTCCTGGTCTTTGATGCGGATTGGACGAAGAAGCTGCTTGACGATGGGTCGGGTGAACGACTTGCCAGACCCGGGTTCGCCCAGGATGATGATCTGGAGCAAGAGCGCATGGGGGTCGAGGTCATACACATACTTGGCTCTAAGGCGTGTGCCTAAGACACAGTAGCAGGCCAAGGCCGAGAGGATGCTTGCCACCTTGAAGTTGTCGGGGGCTGTATCCCAGAATACTCGAAGTGCCGGTGGCAGGTCAGCCGCCGTAATTGACGGCTGTACCTTTGGTCGGTTGGATAACTTGTTGTTGCTCATTGGTCAATGATGTTGAATGCGGTTAGAAGTTCTGAATATACCTTGAAGGCTATTTGCTGACGGTCGAAGTCGCCCGATGCGTTGATGGTCTTCATGTGACATTGATAGCGGCCGTTCTGCATGTGAACAAGACTGATGAAGTTGCCGTCGAAGAGCTTGGGGTTGCGAGCAGGGCGACCCTTGCTGATGGCCTCCTCGAAGCGGAGCCCTTTTCCTGTACGTGAGATGACGCCATTGAGGCACTTGTCGGTTGAAATCTCGGAATCCTGCTGAAGTGCGCAGGTCAGATCGATTGCTTTGTAAATCACTTTCTTCATAACAAAATAATTTTTAAACGAACATGGATCTTGAGGATTTTAACGGAGCGGACGAAGTTTGCACTCTTCGATGATGCGGTTCTGGAGCTTGTCGAGCATCGGGCTGCCAATAGGCTGGATGCCGTTGCCCTCGAGATAGTCGAGCAGAGCCGCACAGAGCATAGCTTGATACTGACGCTTGATGATGCGCAGGATAGGCTTGAGCGTTTCCTGCTGCTCGGGCTTGAGGTAGTTGAAGAGGTCGCCCTGAATCGATGGAGGATAGACGAAGTCGGACTTGCCTGCGGCAGACAGATTTTCAGACTTGCCTGCGGCAGACAGATTTTCAGACTGGCGAGCGGCAGAATGATTGCGGGATGCGCTAATGGCAGTTGCGAATTGTGAAATAAATTTTTGCATACGAAAAAGAATTAAAGTTAAACAATAAATTAGTTGCTTTGCAGAGGTCGCGAGCCTGTGGTTGCCCTAACTCGACGGCTTCTATAAATAGTCTGCAAAAATCTTCGGCATACGAAAGATGTCGTGCCGAAAGTGAAGTCAGAAATCGCAAAACCAGAAGCACTAACCGTTGCAGAAACCGCTGAAACAGAACAGATTAGAAAAATATAACCTTTTTAAAAATTATTTTTTGTATGCCGAAAGATAAACCGAAAGACATGCCGAAAGATAACAACTGGATGAAGTGCCTGTATGAGCATCTCATCTCTCATCCTCATCCTGAATTGGAGGTCAGGACCTTCACAAGCAAGTTGCGCAAGGAGTATAGCTCTGAGGATTTCTATACTATCCTCGCGTATGCCTACAATCGTTTGATGAATGAAAAGCAATTTGAACTTGCTGGCTACATCTACGACCTGTATGCTTATGGTGCAGGTAAGAAATACTTCGACTCTGCCAAAGTGGATGGGCAGGAGAAGTCTGTGCCGGTAAAGCAGGTGGCGAAGACGGATGAGGTCGTGGCGAAGTCGGATGAGATAATAGAGAAGGTGAACTTTGAGGCTATCGTCAACCATTGCCTAAACCATTGCGTGAACTGCAATGAGATAAAGCCTATCTACGATATGCTGCTCGAACTGCTGTATGGGGTGAAGGATGAACGTTGGCTCAATGCTAAAGAGAAGATTCACAAGCGAATGGTTCAGATGGAGAAGAAACAGCACATCACGGTGGAACAGGGTGGCGAGCTGAACCTGGAGAAAAACGTTGAATATGAAGTTGGGCATGTAGATACCGGTGGTACTGGAATAATAGTTGATAGAAAGAAATAATCGAAAAGCCTATGACAAACGAAGAAAAACTGGAGTTCTTGAAGAACGCTGGAGTGACCGTATTGGGCGACTTGGTGCTTGAGAAGACGGTCGAGAACGAATTTGGTGTGATTGAGTCAGGTGGTATTGGCGTCCAAATTGTGAATGGTGGCTCTGCTGCTTCTAAGCGCGATGGCAGAAAGAAAGTATCGGGAGGTTCTAAGATCGTCGATGCTGTGTTTACCTACCGGTTTCTGGAGGACAAAGAGGGGCCTCTGAGAATAGTAAAACTGTACCAGCTGCTGATTAAAGCCGGTTGGATTGACAAGGACTCGAAGCCTGAAGTATTTTGCGACCTGTTTATGGGTGAGGCTAAAAGTTTAACGATAAAATGGATCGGAAAGCAACAGGATTTGTATTACCTCATAAAGAGATTGAGCAGCAGGGGGCTTATCAAATGTCCGAAGGGTGCGACTAAATGGGTGATCACAGGCAGCCACTTTGTGGATGGTCAGAGCCGTCCGTTCTCTGACTGGAACAGCCAGCACGACCCGAAAAAGTCGGCTCCAGCCATCGAAAAGCTGTGCGATGTGCTCGACCCTACCAAGCCATTGGACTGAGAGCGTAACGCGTAACGCGTAACTCTCATCGGTTTCGTATTCGCTGTTACTTCTTAGAGAGAAATAATTATTTAATGAATTGAAAATTTTCTATTATATTTTTAATTTTCTATTATTTATAAGGTTCGCGCATACACATAGATGGAAAAGTCTTAGATAAGGGCAGTTACGCGGTACGCGTTACATTTTTCTAAGAGGTTTTACCAAAAAAAACAGTCTGTGTGTATGATTTGACAAGCCTTTTTTTATTGAGAGCGAAACAGAGAATCAGCCAGAGCGAAAGTCGGAGAATGAGGCGGAAAAAGCAGTACCTTTGCAATGTGATTCAAGAGAGAGTCACACTCACGATTCCGTCCGCACGCAGAGGCGAGTGAGTCCCAAGCAAGTCCCAAGTAAGTCCCAAGTAAGTCCCATTTTTTGGCGGACAAGGATGAAGACAGAAACTTGAAACCCTTGGACGCTTAGGAGACACAAGTCGATGCGGGAAGAGTGAGAAAACCAAAGTGTATTTCTTTTCCCCAGAACCCCTCACTGGTTTAACAAACGGGGGGAACGACTATGGCTATTCTCAATGGCATTATCAAGAAGATGACCG
>SFEH01000215.1 GCA_004557315.1 Bacteroidales bacterium | reverse complement strand
CGGTAAGGAGCTTGCCAATGCATACTCTGAGCTCAACGACCCAATCGACCAGGAAGAGCGTTTCATCGACCAGATGAAGCTTGCCGACAAGGGTGATGACGAGGCAATGATCATCGATCAGGACTTCCTCCGTGCCCTCCAGTACGGTATGCCTCCAACATCAGGTATCGGTATCGGTATCGACCGTTTGGTAATGCTGATGACAGGCAAGACCTTCATTCAGGAGGTACTGTTCTTCCCACAGATGAAGCCAGAGAAGAAGATGCCACAGAGCACCATCAAGGAATGGGAAGAGATTGGCGTACCAGAGGATTGGGCATACGTACTCCGCAAGGCAGGTTTCAACCTCATCTCTGATATCCGTGAAGAGAAGGCTCAGGGACTCCAGCAGAAGATTGGAGAAATCAACAAGAAGTACAAGCTCGGCTATGACAAACCTTCTGTTGACGACATCCAGGGCTGGATTGATCGTAGTAATGTTGAATGTTGATTGTTGAATGTTGAATTATGAGCAGCGCAAAAGATTTACTTATGACCAAGAGTATGGATTTTGCTGTACGCATCGTTAATCTATACAAATGGTTATGTAACGAGAAGAAGGAGTTTGTTTTAAGCAAACAACTCCTTCGTTCTGGTACTAGTATCGGAGCTAATCTTTCCGAAGCTCAGTCAGCAATCAGCAAAGCAGACTTTGCAGCAAAGGTTTACATTTCTCTCAAAGAAGGTAAAGAGACATTATATTGGATAGAGCTTTTATATCTAACTAAATACTTAGACGAAAAGCTATACCTATCTATATATAAGGATGCCAATGAAATGGTAAGTCTTCTTGCTTCTGTCACTAAGAAATTACAACCAGACAGCCATTAAGTCTCACAACATCCAGCATGAAAGGCGTATGCCAACTCAACATTCAACATTCAACATTCAACATTAACATGTATAATTGCGGTAAAATAGCGATAATTGGCGGCGGTAGCTGGGCTACAGCAATAGCCAAGATTGTGGTGGGACATACTCATCACATAGGTTGGTATATGCGTCGCGATGACCGCATCGAGGACTTCAAGCGTATGGGCCACAACCCTGCCTATCTGATGTCAGCACGATTCAATGTGGATGAGATATTCTTCTCTTCCGACATCAACAAGATAGTGCAGAACTACGATACACTCGTATTCGTTACCCCATCGCCTTACCTGAAGAACCATCTCAAGAAACTCAAGACACGGATCAGCGACAAGTTCATCATCACAGCCATCAAGGGTATCGTGCCTGATGAGAACCTTGTCTGCTCGGAATATTTCCATCAGGTTTATGACGTACCATACGAGAACCTGGCATGTATCGGCGGTCCTTCTCATGCCGAGGAGGTTGCCTTGGAGCGATTGAGTTACCTCACCGTGGGTTGCAGCGACACAGACAAAGCGCATGCCTTCGCCAACGACTGTTTGGCGAGTGAGTATATCAAGACCAAAACTTCCAGCGACGTCATCGGTATCGAATACTCATCGGTGCTGAAAAACGTGTATGCCATTGCAGCAGGTATCTGTGGTGGTTTGAAGTATGGTGACAACTTCCAGGCGGTACTCATGTCGAACGCCGTACAGGAGATGCATCGCTTCCTCACTGCCGTCCACCCTATCGACCGTAGTATGTACGACTCGGTATATTTGGGCGACTTGCTCGTAACGGGTTACAGCAACTTCTCCCGCAACCGAACCTTCGGAACCATGATAGGCAAGGGCTACAGCGTGAAAAGTGCGCAGATAGAGATGGAGATGATTGCCGAAGGATATTTCGGCACGAAGTGCATGAAGGAAATCAACCGCCACATGCACGTCAACATGCCGATTCTCGATGCCGTATATAATATATTGTACGAACGTATCAGTCCGCAAATCGAGATCAAGCTCTTGACCGACTCGTTCAGATAAAGGAGAAACATTAACACATTCATTTAGATATTAAAAAGGAAAAATGAAAAGTATCAGCTTAAACATTGGTGCAGTAAAGGCTTACGAGCCTAAGGTAAAGGCCGCTCAGGAAGCTCTTGAGAACGGCACTTGTGAAGGTAACGATTTCCTGGGATGGTTGCATTTGCCATCTTCTATCACTCCTGAGTTCCTCGATGAGATTCAGTCTGTTGCCAACACATTGCGTGAGAAGTGTTGCTTGGCTCCTAAACGACAAGAAGAACCCTACTATCCTCTTCGCAGGTAACAATATCGGTGAGGACTACCTCTTCGAGTTGACTTCTTACTTGAAGGATAAGAAGTTTGGTGTCATCAACATCTCTAAGTCTGGTACCACAACTGAGACAGCTCTTGCTTTCCGTCTTTTGAAGAAGCAGTGCGAGGATCAGCGTGGCAAGGACGAGGCTAAGGATGTTATCGTAGCCGTTACCGACGCTAAGAAGGGTGCTGCCCGCACTTGCGCAGACAAGGAGGGTTACAAGAGTTTCATCATCCCAGACAACGTGGGTGGTCGCTTCTCTGTCTTGACTCCAGTAGGTCTGTTGCCTATCGCAGTAGCTGGTTTCGATGTAAAGCAGCTCGTTGCCGGTGCAGCTGAAATGGAGAAGGCTTGCGGCAAGGACGTAGCTTTCGAGGAGAACCCTGCTGCCATCTATGCAGCTACACGTCAGGCTCTCTACACTCAGGCTGGCAAGAAGATTGAGATTGTATGCAACTTCCAGCCAAAGCTTCACTACTTTGCTGAGTGGTGGAAGCAGCTCTATGGTGAGAGCGAGGGTAAGGACCAGAAGGGTATCTTCCCAGCAGCTTGCGACTTCACTACCGACCTTCACTCTATGGGTCAGTGGATTCAGCAGGGCGAGCGCTCTATCTTCGAGACTGTTATCAGCGTAGAGACTCCTAACGAGAAGCTGCTCTTCCCACACGACGATGAGAACCTCGACGGTTTGAACTTCCTCGAGGGCAAGCGTGTTGATGAGGTTAACAAGATGGCTGAGCTCGGTACACGTCTGGCTCACGTTGACGGTGGTGTTCCTAACATCCTGGTTAACGTGCCTGAGTTGAACGCTTACTACCTTGGTCAGCTGATCTACTTCTTCGAGAAGGCTTGCGGTATCAGCGGTCTCTTGGAAGAGGTGAACCCATTCAACCAGCCAGGTGTTGAGGCTTACAAGAAGAACATGTTCGCATTGCTCAACAAGCCAGGTTATGAGGCAGAGAGCAAGGCTATCCAGGAGCGTCTGGCTAA
>SFEH01000214.1 GCA_004557315.1 Bacteroidales bacterium | reverse complement strand
ACGGCATCTTTGCCCTCCTGCTCACCAAAAAGTCTGATTCCATCGATAGTTCGCATCTGCTCCATGCAGTAACGGGTCAATTCCTGCTCATGCTTGGCAATGTTATCCATGCCGAGTGCAGAGACATAATCGATGGCCTTTGCCAGACCATGGGTAGCTACATAATCAGGAGTACCAGCCTCAAACTTGAATGGCAACTTCTCGAAAGTAGTCTTCTCGAAACTTACGCTCTCTATCATTTCACCACCTCCCTGATAAGGAGGCAACTTGTCGAGCCATTCTTCCTTGCCATAAAGCACACCGATACCGGTAGGACCATAGATTTTATGACCGCTGAAAGCGAAGAAATCGCAATCCATGTCCTGCACATCCACAGCAAAGTGAGGAGTACTCTGAGCGCCATCCACCATCACAGGCACACCGTGCTCATGGGCAATCTTAATCATCTTTTTTACCGGATTCACCGTACCGAGCACGTTGCTCACTTGGGCTATGCTCACGATTTTGGTGCGTTCGGTAAATAAATTGGCGAATTCATCGAGGTTAATCTCACCTTTATCATTGATAGGAATCACACGGATGGCGATTCCCTTCTTGGCAGCCTGCAACTGCCAAGGCACGATATTGGAATGATGCTCCATGGTAGAGATAATCACCTCGTCGCCCTCGCTCATAAATGCATCGCAGAACGATGAAACCACAAGATTCAGACTCTCTGTAGTACCTCGGGTGAAGATGATTTCCTCAACCTTCGGCGCATTGATAAACTTGCGCACAGTCTCACGGGCTGCTTCATGAAGATCGGTAGCCTGCTGAGAGAGATAGTGCACACCACGATGCACATTGGCATTCACATTGAGATACTCGTCGCGCATGGCATCGAGTACGCACAAGGGCTTCTGTGTAGTTGCCGCATTATCCAAATACACCAATAGCTTATCATATACCGTTCTCGATAAAATCGGGAAATCTGCTCTTACTTGATTGATATCATACATAGTTTTAAGAACTTAGCTCCTTTAAAAGGATATTATCTACTTGCAAAGCTTGCAACCCTCGCACTTATTGAGTTCACCACGGAATCGCTTCTCTACGAGATGATGCAGGCGATCGCGCAATGGCTCCAGCTCCATCTTGTCGATGACTTCGTTGATAAATGCAAACTGAAGGAGCAACTTAGCCTCCTCACGGCTCACACCACGCTGCTGCATATAGAACAGGGCGGCATCGTTGAGCTGACCTACAGTACTACCGTGTGCACACTTCACATCGTCGGCATAAATCTCCAGCATCGGCTGGGTGAACATGCGGGCTGTCTTCGTAGCACAGAGGTTCTGGTTAGTTTCCTGCGAAGTGGTCTTCTGGGCACCATGACGAACCAGCACTCTGCCGGCAAAAGCACCACGTGCCTCACCATCGAGCACATACTTATAAAGTTCGTTGCTGGTACAATGACCCACCTGATGATCAATGAGCGTATTGTTATCTACCACCTGGTTCTTATCGGCAATCACACAACCATTGCAGAAGCATTCGGCTCCCTCGCCCTTGAACACGAGGTCGAGTCGGTTGCGGGTGATACCATTATGAAGGGTGATGACGTTATGGTTTACACGGCTGTTAGCCTGCTGCTCAATATACACGTTGCTGACACGGCGGTTCTTGTAATGAGTCTCCTCCAGGCAATAGAGGTCGAGACTGGCATTCTCGCCTACGAATGCCTCGATAACCTGGGTTGCGAGGAAGTTCTTGTCATCGGCTGCATGGTCACAGAAGAGGAACTTAGCCTCAGCACCCTGTTCCATCACGATGAGTACACGTCGGTTTACCATCAAATCAACATCCGAACGGAGAATATTGATGACCTGAATAGTTCGCTCTACCTTTACATTCTTTGGAACATAAATCAGCAAGCCATCCTGTGCCAGGAATGTATTCAATGCGGTGATGCCATCTTCGTCGGTTTTGGCAATCTTAGCGTAGTATTTCCCGATGAATTCAGGGCTTTCTGCAGCCATCTTGCTCAAAGAATCCACGATTACGCCCTCCGGAAGCTCTACTTTAGGCAATGCTTTGTTATAAAAAGCATCGTTTACCACGAAGTAGAGCGAAGTGCTCAGATTAGGCACATCGCAGCGGAAAGCTTCGTA
>SFEH01000066.1 GCA_004557315.1 Bacteroidales bacterium | reverse complement strand
GAAAGCATCATGGTTTCTTTTCACTGGCATCTGACTAACATAAAGCTTAGAAACATCAATCAGAGAACAGCTATAGAACGTCAACTCAGAGATCTTAAGGAATGGCGTTTATTCGAATGCAAAGGGGTCAAAGACAAAGAGCAGCGTAGGTCAATAATTGAAGAATACGAACGTTTGCGTTCTGTACAAATAGACATGATTGCTTGCTTAACTCAATCGTATGATCGGCAGAAACAGTTCATATACGAAAAGAAGAAAAAGGCTTTGGCTGAGAACAATCTCTTGCACAGCGAAACTCTTAGAGAACTTCTGGACAATAAGAAAAGGAAGCTCATTGAGGCTGAGTCTAAGCGTGACAGACTGATTGATGAATTGATTCTGAAGTATGGCAATGCAGAAGGTCTTTTCGCTACCGAGGGTTTTGCTAACAATAAAGGGATGTTCTATAAATTAATTAATCAAAAATCAGTTAAAAAACTTGCATGTATCAAGAAAAAGTCGTAACTTTGCAGTGTAAATCAGATTTTTTATGCAGAAAACTACTATATACCGCAAGCCGATGGGCGAAAACCTGTTCGAGGAGGAGTTCACAATTGAAGCTCTCTCCCAAATGGGCAATCCCCTTGAGAAACTCTCATCGTTGGTCGACTTTGAGATGTTCCGTCCTGCACTTGAAGATGTTCTGGTCAAGAAGGACTGCAAGACTCCAGCAGGCCGTCCGCAGATTGACGTTGTCCTTATGTTCAAGGTCATATTCCTCCAGCGTTACTATGGGTTGGGGGACCACCAGATACAGTACCAGATAACAGACCGTACCAGCTTCCGCCAGTTTCTTGGCATTCACACCGTGGATGAGGTTCCTGACGAGAAGACGGTATGGGCATGCAAGAACAAGCTCGCTGAGGATGGAACCTTCGACCGCCTGTTTGATGAGTTCCGAACTTTCCTGGACAACAAGGGCCTTTCGTTCAATGAAGGCAAGATAATCGATGCGACCTTTGTGGAAGCTCCTAAGCAGAGGAATACCAAGGAGGAGAACAAACAGATCAAGTCAGGCGACGGCAAAGACCTGTGGAATCCGGAAGAAGGCGATTCTGAAAGGGAGAAGGCCCGCAAGAAGCACAAGAAATCTCACAAGGACGTTGATGCCCGCTGGACGAAGAAACGCGGTGAAAATCACTATGGTTACAAGAATCATGTCAAGGCAGACAAGAAAACCAAACTTATAGAGAAATACCACACTACAGACGCAAGCGTACATGATTCCAATGTCATTGAACCTCTGATTGACGAGGAGAAAGATAAGGGGCAAGATTTGTTCCTTGATGCCGGTTACGAATCCAAAGAGGATGTAGTCAAGAGGAAAGGAATGAATCCCATCATCAGTGAGAAGGGACATCGAAACAACCCTCTAACCGACGAACAGAAGAAGAACAACCGTGTCAAGTCCAAGGACAGATGCCGCATCGAGCACATCTTCGGATTTATCGAGGGTGCGATGAACGGCTCGTTTGTTCTCAGCATCGGAATGATGCGAGCCAAAGCCGCCAACGCTCTGACCAACCTTGTCTATAACATATTCAGATATGCACAAATCTGCATTTACCATCCACAACTTATCACCTGCAAGGGATAACTGTGCCCATACGTGTCAAATCATCAAAAATATAACGCAAATGAGTGGATAAACTAACACAATCGATGGCCGAAGCCCTATGATGGGCGAGAGATTCCGAAAGACCGACTCTTGCGGAACGGCTTACACTCGAATTTATGAATTAATAGAACACCCCTAAATAATAACACTAACATGGAAGCAACAATGATTATACCAGAAAGCCTACGCGAAACAATCAAGGACATGCAGATGAATAACTGCGAAGGGGCACATTCACAGATAGTATTTCTCGGAACACTCATTCGCGATCTGCTGAGAAGCGGATGCATAATGCCTGGGGATGATGCGGACACCATGAAGATGATGCAGCATTTGAGCTACATTCAGATGATATTTGAGTCATTCATACCACCTAAACAATAGATATATGGCAAATGTAGAAAAAGTAGATTTTAACAACATGAGAGACAGAGATGTTTTTAAGCAGCTCGTCTCTCTGCAGTACGCACCTCATGTTGAGGATGACATGATCCAGTGCGAGACATTGTTCAGAACATCTCTGGAACTGCAGCACGAGTTCAAAGAACTGTGTGAACCGAGCATTGCTGACATTTCGTCAGTGATGCTGGAGCTTAACTTCAAAAGCAAGCCTTTTGATAATGGTAGGCTCTACTGGATTTTACATGTGAAGAGTCACATTTAATGTGCACTTTACACGTTCAAATGTTTGACGTGGTTGCCATCGGGCAACCACGTTTTTTTTTGTCCCATAAGCACTATGACAAAATAGTGTAATTTTGCATCGTATTTAATTTTAAATCTATGACATCAGATGCAAAAGACAAAATCCAGTACACAACAGCTGTGGTGATGCTGATGAGCGGCATGGTGCTCACATTCTGCTCTTTCTTCATGAATGGCGATGTGGTAGATGGTGTGCTGTGGTACGCTGGCCAGACGATGGTGTATGCCGGTAGCATATTCGGTATCACTATGTACATCCGCACCAAGAGTGGAGAGATAAAGAGTTACATTGACAGTAAAATTGGCAACCAATGAAGAATTACGACAGATTATGCTTAAAGACGGCCGTGGGAGTATGTCTCGCGATGGTCGTGTTCTGCACGGGATGGACGTGTGGTAGTAAATACTCCAAACAGCATGCAAATACGGAGTATCGCATCGACACCATCAGAGTGAAGCCTGACACGGTGATTGTCAGTTCACCGGTTCTGACAAAGGAAATTCCGTGTTCCATCCCTTCTGAGGTGGACACGAGTGCTATTCTTGCCAAGTTCTACACCAAGAGAGCGTTTGCCGACACTCTCCAACTGCAGAACTTCGGCAGTGTCACTCTTGTGGACACCGTGATCATGAACGGCATAGACTCACGCCACTACAACTACAGCCTCGCTTTTCCGAGTCATCAAAAGGTTTTGAATAAGTGGTCATATGGCATAGGTGCATTCGTCCATAGAGAAGGTTCTGGAGCCTATGGCACTGTGCGCTACCGTCACCTTCAGGTGATGGGTGGCTATGACTTTATTAGCAAATCCACGCTCTTCGGAGTTCAATACATGTTCTGATATGGCTATTACGGTTGGCGGTTTAGTGGAAGGGGGCGTGTTCTGCCACGACATGGGCGATGTGGTGCTCATGTATGCAAACGGAGAGGTCACGGTGAAGTTCTCTGTGACTGATGCTGCAGGAGTGAAGGTGAGCGAGTTTGAGGAGCAGTATTATCCAAATGCTAATTCTGAGATACATATATCTGGACTCAGTGAGGTGATGGAGTGCTACCTTCAGGGCGAAAGCGTCACTGATCTGTTCGCTCCAGACAGCAATTACAAGGATGTGGGTGGCTTCGCTACTTTGTCCATGGAAATATATGAGTCGGGAAAGCTGGTTAAAACATGCGCTCAGATGTTTTTCCAGGCGAACAGCAGAACTGGGCTTTTCCCTGCTGCCTACAAGTACTTCCTCTCTCGCTTCCGTGAGCGTGAGGTGTTCACGGATCAGCTGCTGACATGTGCTTACATCTTCCGTGGTCAAACGCTGAAGTGCGGCATAGCTTGGGCTGATGACGAGGATAAGATGTGCTACAAGGAGGTGGTTCTTGCTACGTCTGGTGTGCAGAATGGGCATATAGTGATGCACCAGTACAAGCCTTCAGACATAGCAAACCGTGCTGGAGTGACTGCAGAGCAGCTGCTGTATATCACACTTATGCTGATGGATGGAACACAGCGGATAGACTATATGAAGATGGTATACGACTCTCGCAAACATAAGGAACGCACTGGATTCGCGTTCAAAAACCTTTTTGGAGTACTGGAGCATATCATCTTCACTGGCAAAAATAAGCACACTGCTGACCTTGAAGGTTCGTATTCCTGGATTGGACGTAAGTATCGAAAGATGCACACCGACCTCACTTCATCGCACACGGTATGCTCTGGATGGATTGACCAAGACACCCATGACAGCGTGAAGGATGCCATCCGCTCTGATGAGGTGTACATTGTAGATGAGCTGAAGCTGGGCGATATGGTCACCATCACTGGAATTGACCTCGAATATAACCGACCGAGTGACAAGCCTGTAAGTGCTGCCATCACATACAGGGTGAGCGATAAGATCCAAGAGCGCTTCACTCGTGCAAGACAGATGGGAACTCGCATCTTCGATGACTCGTTTGACAAAACATTTGAATAATCTTACTGAAATGTTAAGTATCGCTGATAATATGACAGAAAATGAAATGACAAGACGCGAGATGCTTGCTGACATGGATATCCGAAAGCATCCTGATGGAAGACGAAGAGTCATCTCCATCAAGTATGTAGATAAGTCAGGTAAGCTCCGATTCATTCCACAGGCTACAGTGGGAGGTTCTGGCAAGATGAATAACCAGCAATGGCGTGTGCGAGGCGTGACTCCATGCGACTGCCAGGGGCATCCTGAAGACCATGTGCATCCAGTGAATATCTTCAAGGTAGTAATGTATAATAACAGAATAATCAAGAACTGATGAACATACTATTCAACTCTGAAGGTACGCCAATGATGCTTGAATGTGCTCACTTCTTTGGCGATACAGCTTACAATGCTATGGATGACGTGCGAAAGCGTGACATCCTCGCGCCGTTTGATGTGAGCAAACTCAACACTCAGCATATTCCTGGCACAAACAAGTTTGTGATGAATTGGGGCCAAGACAACCTGTTCCCTCTAAAAGCTGCTGACAAGATTGCATCCACATCGGTGCTTAACACTGGTCTGAAGTTCCTACGCTCGCTCACAATCGGGCAAGGCCTTTATGCCTGCGAGGTAACAGGAGTGGATGCTAAAGGCAACGAGGTTCTTTCGCCCATTGAGGACAAATCTATACAGGATTACCTTGACTCGCCAATGATACGCAGGTACATGGAGCTCGTTTCGCGCGATTATTTTAAGTTCGGCAACAGTGCGGTGCAGATGATCCCGAGTGTTAACGGGGACACGATAGCTGCTCTCGCTCCTATCAATGCGATTTACTTCCGTTATACTCTGCCTGACGCTTACGGTCAGTGCGAGACGTGCGTTTCGCCATACTGGGGACAACCTCACATGCTACCTCAGGAGGAGGTGCGCTTCCTTTACACTCTGCCGAATGTTCGTCCTGATGCCTTCGCGCATGCTCTGAAGGCACAAGGCAAGATGAAGGCGAGCTTCGTCTATCCCGTGCGAGACTCTTGGAGCAACAACGACTGGTACTCCGAACCGATATGGCTTCCAGCCTACCGCTTGGGATGGGTGGATATAGCTCACATGGTGCCTACGTTCCTGAAAAAAGCATATCAGAACCAGATAACGTGGAAGTGGCATGTGCAGATTCCATACAGCTACTGGGATAAGAAGTACCCCATTAGCAAATATTCTGACACGAATGCGAGGAAGATGGACATTCAGCGTGACATGGATAAGATTGAAAATAATCTCTGTGGTATTGACAACGCTGAAAAGCCTCTCTTCACCAATTATGCCATTAACGAGATGGGCAGAATAGAGGAGGAGTGGAAAATCACAGCGCTTGACAACAAATACAAGGGTGGTGACAACCTCGTCACATCAGCAGCTGCTAACTCGGAGATTCTGTTTGCTCTGATGGTGAATCCGAATGTGCTTGGAGCTGGTATGCCAGGCGGTGCGTATGCTGGCAACCAGGGCGGAAGCAACATTCGCGAGGCGTTCCTCGTTAATATCGCGAACGCATGGATTGACCGTCAGTGTTTTCTCGATCCTATTGCTCTGGCTCTCGACCTAAACGGCATGACTGCCGGTGCAAGGGTTAAAATACGATTCCGTAACACTGTGCTGACCACTCTCGACACAGGGGCTGGCACTCAAAAGACATTATCATGATATTCAGCAAAGAGAAATGGAATGGCACTGACGGACTGAAGATGTTCGTTAACGCAAGCAAAGCGTTCTCGTTCGAGACGCTTGAAGGCCCGCTTCGTATGGTGTGGCTAACATTCATAGTGCCGTTGCTTGGTGAAGACCTTGCGGAGGTGATTGTTGGCATCTTCAATAAGGATAAGGAGGCTCGTTCTTATCAGGAGCAGATGGTGTTGATGCATGCTCAGAACGCATTGGCTAACATCACTCTGTGGTATTGCTTTGACGAGATAAACACTCGCCTGACTGACCAAGGGCATCAGCGGCAGGAGACTGATAACTTCAAGTCGCTGTACAAGTATGAGAAGGATGAGCTGAGGCAGAACTACAAGAACAAGGGGTTCAATGCCATCGACGCTCTGATAGACTATATCGAGAGGAATGGCGCTGAGCGCTTTCCTCAGTGGGCTAAGGCTCCTGCCAACACAAGGCGAGTGAAGAGCATCGTGCGCAATACCGCAGAAGTGAACGACGTTGTATTCATCAATAAATCTGCTCTGGTGTTCCTTCGTCTTCAGCCTATAATCCGACACATCGAGGACGCTGTGCTTCCTGTCCTCCTTGGACAGAAGCTGTATGAGACTTTCATGGGTAAGCTTGGCACTAACGATAAAGATATAGGCACTACTACGGTGGAGGAGCTTCGTGACAAGATTCGCAAGGTAGTGGTGTGCAAGGCTGTGGCTGAACTGATACGTCAGACAGGTTCTCTCACTGACCGTGGTCTGTATTTCGACACAACGGTGGCTGGCAAGGAAGGTAACAGCATAAAGGCTCCTGCCACTAATGAAGTGTCAGTAGCAAAGGCTCATGAATATGAGCGACAGGCTGCGTCTTATGCTGATGCACTTTCTAATTTCATAGAGTTCTATATGCCTGATCTGTACGCTGGTCATCCGTCTGATGTGTTCAAGCGTGAGAATGATGGCAAGCGCACAGTGTGGCTATGAGGCATTTGGATTTTTCATTAAATGGCAAGACGGTTTCAGTCAATGTGCCTGAGCACTGGCATGAGATGTCGGAACGGCAGTTCAAGGCGGTGTGCAAGATTAGCAACAAGGATATTGACGACGCAACCTTTTACAGCGAGTTCTTCAACATTCCGTTAGTATGGGTGAACAGCATAGACATATACTACTTCTATGTGTTGAACTCACTGCTTGGGTTCACTCGTGATGTGGAAGCGTTTAGTGGATTCCTTGTTACGAAGGTGGGTGACTTCGTATCGCCTCAGCCTAATCTGAATGGCATGTCATTCCATCAGTTCATGACTATCGACACATTCTTCACATGGTATCTCCAGACGAACGATGTGAAGTTTCTCGACAGAATGTGTGCGACGATGTACCTGCGCGAGGGTGAAGACTTCTCAACCATTGACATTGACGAGAGAGTGAAGGAGTGGCAGATGATGGCTCAGTCTGATAAGTCGGCTCTGCTCATTTCATGGACTATCATCAAGAAATGGCTCAGCAGGGGTTATCCTTATCTCTTCCCTAAGGGGGATGATGACGCTCATCAGCATGGCAGCAAGAAGATCTCAAACACTTGGCTGGAGATTTTCGACACTCTGGTGCAGGAAGACCTCAGCAAGATTGAGGCTTACAAGAAGGTGGAGGCAATGGATGTGATACGCATAGTGAATCGTAGAATCAAAGAACAGAAGCATAAGAAATGACATTCTCTGAATACATAGAAGATTTGTGCCGACGGCACAGGCTTGTGAAGCACTCTGATGACGAGGTGCATTTCAGCGACCTTGCTGACGATGCTCAGAACAAGTACGCCCATTCTATGAACTACCCTTGCGTGGTACTGGATGAGGGCGATTTCGACATTCGTGGTGCTGAAGGTCAGCCGGAAATGGTAGATGTTTGCTCGGTGCTGTTCCTCACCCATGTGCGTGACTCTGCTGATGCTGACGAGGTGAAGGGGGCTTTCGCTCTCACCCGACGCATCTGTCTCGACTTCCTGAAGAAGTTCGTGAGAGACCGCAAGGCTGGCACTCGTCCGCTGACTCGCTTCAAGGCGGTGGGCAGTCAAGGCACTCGCATCTACCTTCAGGATGCTGGTCTGTATGGCTACATACTGATGTTTGAGCACCCAGAGATTTTCATCGACAAGGACTGTGACAATAGTTTTGAAGAATAATGGCACTTAACCTCGCACAGAAAGAACAGCTCCTGCAACGTGCTACGATAGTACGGCAGGAGACTATGGAGAAGGCTAACACTGCTCAGCGTGTCGGCTCTCTGTTCTATGACATCATAAAATTCCTTGGTTCGATGGACGAGGATGAACTTAACCAGATGTTCCTCCGCAAGGATCGTGATGACACTGCAAGCGGTGCTATCACTTTCCTGAAGAGCGTCTTCGCCAAGGCAGGCATAGAGGTGGGCGAGTTCGTTGACTCTATGACTCACGGCAAGGGTGCTGCCATCGACGAGAGCGGCAACGCTCAGGTGGAAAGTATGGAGGTACGCTCATATATGAAGGTGATGGAGCTCATCGTCAACCGACTGTCGGCTCAGGAGGGTGAGTACTCTTTCACTGAGAGCGGAACGATAGAGAAGGTGGAGCAGCTGTACGACAACACCTACTTGCTGACGCTTCGCAAAAGGTGGGAGTATGATTTCCATGCTTTTGCTGAAGGTGATGTGGTGTATGGCTCGCAGAACACTCTGCAAGCAGATGGCAGTTACTTCACTTCGTGGTTTCGTGTGCTTGAAACAGACCAGGCAGCCAACACTATAACGGTGGTGACATACCCAGACGATGAGGTTCCTGCAGGCAAGAACTTCGCTCCTGTCACCTCGATGCTCATTAACCGTCGCGGCAATGCCATCGACGGGGATCGTCAGGCTTGCTGGTATATCAGCAGCTACGAGGGGTGCATCATGTACCTCGAAGGAGTGACGAAGCCTATACTCGATGAAACGAACTACTACCTTTCGCTTGGTCGCCCTAAGCACCTCTCGCTGTTCAACGGTCTGCCTATAAACTACAGCCATCCGTATCTCTTTGCTCGTGGTGCTATCATTCAGGACCTGCTGAGAGTTGATTTCAAGGGAAACCCTGTGTATGAGATTATGGATGTCGGTCTCTGGGAGGAGGACGGCGAGTATCTGAAGGGGCTGTTGAATGGCAAGTATGTGCAGCATCAAGTGTGGTGGAATGGCGTGTGCTGGCGATGCATAGTGGAGAAGGCTACTGTCGGGCTGGCCCCTGTATGGAACTCGACGGAGTGGATTGCCATAACAGGCAACTACACAGTCAGTCTTAACACTGTCGATGGTCAGCATTTCTTCCGTGGCTCTGATGTTTATACAACGCTTGTGGCTACTGTAAAGCATGGTGAGGCTGACATCAGTTCTGATGTTACTCCAGAACAGGTGCAATGGTCCAGAATAAGCACAAAGCCTGAGGAAGATCTTGCTTGGAACATTCGCCACAAGGACAATGGCCTGACACTTCCTATAACTCCTGCAGACCTTCCTTCGGATTTCTTGACCGCCCGACAAGTTAGTTACAAAGTCACCGTGAGTGTTCGTCCTGGATCTGAAGCTGTGGCTCAATTTAATTTCAAACTTTAACACATTATTAATATGATTGTACAATCATCGTCTCATTTCATCTTTGACCCTCTCGACGTGTCTTTCAACATCGTGCAGAGGGGTGGCAGCGGTCAGCAGATGCGCGAGGAAATAAGTGGACGCTACGACCCAGACCATTCGGTCACTCCTCTTATCCTCACTCCGACGCTGCAAGTAAAGGACCCTAACCATGTTCTTCAGGACGGTGACCACTCGTCACTGCTCATGAATGTTAGGTGGTATATTAATTCTGAGCTGGAGGCGAACCGCATCACTCCGCAGACAGATGCTGATGCGTTCACTCTGATGGGTGACGGCTCGCTTATGGTAACAACCAACATCGTTGCTGGCGGTGCTCTGAACTTGCTATGTGTGTGCGATTATCTTGACGCAAGACGTGGGGAGGTTCTGTCATTCAGAGGCACTATACCTTTGTCGTGCACAAGCGTGAGCGACGCTTCTCTGACTCTCAATTTCGACGCACCTGCTAATATGCCGATTTATCCTTTCAAGAAAAACTATCAACGTACTATTACAGCCCAGCTGGTGAATGGAACTACTCCTATGGATAACAGCAAGGCGGTATATGAATGGATTGTGCTGAATGAGCACCATCCTGTGGGGATTTCGGATCCATGGTTGGTAAGCATGACACAGAACTCAATAACCATCGACACAAGGTTTATCGGAAAGATTAATCTGGGATGCCGCGCGTGGCTTAAGTCTGATCCAAATCTTGTGCTTAGGGCTCACACGAAGATTTATCGTTGGTATGGTCAATACAGAGAGCGTCTTGACATACCAAGAGGTCAGGTTCTTACACCAAACACTACAGCTTGCGACATTGAATTGAAGGTAGCTACAAACAAGATGGGTGAACTGGCTTCGCCACAAGATTTCTTCGACATAGTGCTTGTGTGGCGAAAGAATCTGCCAGGCGAAACATGGAAGGTGCTCGGCTATGGACCGAAGAAAACCATTCCAGTGACAGAACTCAATCCAAAGTATGGCGTGGACACTGTGTTTGGTGCTCAGATACGCGAGCTGTCAGAACTCAGACAGGTGCGCATAGGCGGCAATGCGATAACCATCAACGGTCAAGAGGTCTATATGCGTGTCCCAACTATCAATAGTGACTTTTAGTTAATTTTGAAGTATGTACAGGTATTACAAATGCCCGAAGGAAGTTGCAGACAAAATGCGTCTGACTGACTTCCGCAAGAAAACTGCTGACGGCAGTTACATTCTGAACTCAGCTGACCTACTGAATTATCCTCTTGAAGTCGCTCTGCTCGATGGAGCGGTAGAAGTCAGTCTTGATGAAGCAAAGTTATTAACTCAATAATTGATTTCTGTATGAATATATCAGACATTGATACCCTCTACTCCTATGCGGATGGAGATGTAATTACTCCTGGAATGGGAGTAAGTATCGCAGTTGGTCACTCGCTGGCTCAGTTCTTCGATCCTGTGACCAAGAAGGTGAGTCAAGACAGTGATTTCACCATTGCCGCGAATCAACCTACTCTATACCCAATGCTGTATAGCTCAAAAAAAGGCATTTACCTCGTGCCTTCAACTGCTGGTCAACAGTGGTACTATAACAATCTGTTCGTTGATAGCGCTGGCATCCTTGATAGCGGAGGCGAAGTTAAGAGCAATTTCACAAAACTTTTTCAGAAAACAATATACACTCTAAATGGCAAAACATTGCCTGCCTTGAAAATAATTGGTAACCTCTGCTCTGCAGATGACCAAACAAACAAGACTCTGTATTATGTTGGCATGGCGGATGGCA
>SFEH01000065.1 GCA_004557315.1 Bacteroidales bacterium | reverse complement strand
CCAGACAAGGATGGCAAGATTATTCTATCTTGCTATCCTTTTTGCCATAAATGCCTTAGCTATGTCATCAGAAACGTCAGATTCTTTTGTCTGTAAATAAATAACAGGCAAAAGAGCTATGACAAATGGTTAGTGCATGATTTGATACAGAAGCTCCTGAAGGGCTTCTGGGTCGGTGAGTTCAACTTTCCGAGCACCTTTGCAACGTGCATCATACTCTCTGATCAGCGAAATAATAGACATGGTTTTCCAGCCATTGTAGTTTTTCAGGGCTGCAGAGATGTCTTTGGCTTGAGGGTAAGACAGATGAAGCTCCGACATAAGGCCATTGACTGACTTGTCGCGGCAATAATGAGCGAGCATCAGATTGGTGAAGAAATTGAAAAGAACAGTCAGAGTGACAGGCATCGGACTGGCTTTAGGATTGGCAGCAAAATATCGGCGTATCATCTCGACTTTGTAGAAGTCCTTTGCCCCTATTGCTGATTGCAGTTCCCATGTATTGAAATCCTTCGAGATGCCTATATGCGAGGTGACATCATCGCTCGTGATGTTTTTTCCCTTGAGCGTGATGCATAGCTTGTCAATCTCGTGGAACATGCGGCTCAAGTCCGCACCGATGCTTTCACAGAGAATATCCAGTGCCTTCGCATCGATTTTCATTCCACGCTCTTTTATGTATGGTACTACTATGCCAGGCAGTTTGTTCTCGTAGATCTTCTTGCTCTCAAACACTACTCCACCACATTCTGCAATGAGCTTTGGCAACTTGCCTGTTAGGGTCTTGGTCTTGCACGTCATGATGAAGATGGTGCTTGATAGTGGTTGGCTGATGTATAATGAAAGGTTGTCAAGCTGCTGGCCTCGGTTGTCAAACGACTGTATCTCCTGAAAAGTGACAACCTGACGTTCTGCCATCATCGGGTAGCGACGGCATGCCGATACGACATTGGCAATCTCGGCATCAGCACCGAAGAACTGTGTGAGGTTAAAGTCCTTCTCCTCTTCGGTGAGTGTCTTTTCAAGCAGCATATTCAGAATCTTGTCAATGAAGAACGATTCTTCGCCATGCAGAAGATAGACAGGGGCAAAATGCCCTTGCTCTATATCTTTGCATATCGATGCATAATCTTGTGTTTTTGCTGCCATTATTGTGTTCTTTTGTTGCAAATGTCTTTGCAGATTATCAATTATTGATTATCTTTGCGCCATGAATTTCGACACATCACTCAACTTGCCACCGTGCGAATGCCGCGTGCGCACCACAGCCAATGGCGTGGAAGAGATTTTCGACAGTCAAAGAAACAAATACGTGCGTCTCACTCCCGAAGAGTGGGTGCGCCAGCATTTTGTGGCTTACCTGATCAACAATTGTGGCTTCCCCAAGGGTCGAATCGGCAATGAGGTGCCTATCAAGGTTGGTCTTACCGAAAAACGCTGCGACAGTGTTGTGTTTGACGAGACCGGAAAGGCAAAGGTGATTGTCGAATATAAAGCTTCGTCTGTTACTATAAGCCGAAAAGTGTTTGAGCAGATTGCACGATATAATCTCGCTCTTCAGGTCGATTATCTCATCGTGAGCAACGGACTTACGACTTATTGTTGTCGTCTGAATCGTTCTCTGGGTCGCTTTGAGTTTCTTCCTGCAATTCCGAATTATTCTGATCTTTGACAGTGCAATCCTCTGTAACAGTGCAATCTTCTGAAACAGTGCAATCCTCTGAAACAGTGCAATCCTCTGTAACAGTGCAATCTTCTGAAGCAGTGTTTCCTTCTGCTATATTTTCTTCTTCTGTAACAGTCTTTTCTTCTTCTGTAACAGTCTTTTCTTCCGCTACAGTCTCTTCTTCTTTAGCAGTTTTTTCTTCTGCGACAGAATTTGCTTCAATAAGTTTTTGATCCTCTACTCTGAATACTCTTCCAGGGAACTCCTCAATGAAGCGTAAATTATGGGTTGACATCACTACTGCTGTATTCTGGCTTTTGCAGATTTCGTGCAGCAGTTCCACAATATTGTGACCTGTCTCTGGGTCGAGATTGCCTGTAGGTTCGTCGGCAAGTATCACCTTCGGACGATTGAGCAAAGCACGAGCAATGACCACGCGCTGTTGTTCTCCACCCGAAAGTGTGTTTGGCATTCGCCATCCTTTTGTTTCCATACCGACCAGAGCCAGAACTTCTCTGATTCGTTCCTCGCGCTGCTCCTTCGACTTCCATCCTGTAGCTTTCAGCACGAAGTCCAGGTTATCGTTGACCGATCGGTCGGTCAGCAGCCTGAAGTCCTGAAAGATGATTCCAAGGTTGCGTCGAAGGTAAGGTATCTGACTGCGCTTTATCTTTTTGAGATTGTAATCAAATACTCTCGCATCGCCATCGGTAATAGGCAGTTCGGCATATATGGTCTTGAGGAGCGAGCTCTTGCCGGCTCCCACCTTTCCGATCAGATAGATGAATTCACCTTCTTCTACTCGGAAGTCGATATTGTCGAAGAGAGTCTGTGCTTCTCGTTCGATGGTTACAGAGGAATAGCGGATCATAGTAAAATAATTATCGACAAAAAACAATCAGCAATTATTGCTTGTCAATTGAATCAATGTTTTTTCCATCCAGGGTTATGGCGCTCTCGGAGCTCTGCTGCCATATCCTCGATGCGAAGTCCCTTGCTTGTGAGGAGCACGATAAGATGGTAGAGCATGTCAGAACCCTCGTAGATCATGCGCTCATTGGTACCATTGCATGCTTCGATGACGAGTTCAAGAGCCTCCTCGCCCACCTTTTGAGCCATGCGGTTCAGGCCATCCTTGAAGAGTGATGTTGTGTAGCTGCCCTCTGGCATCTCTTCGTGACGCTTTTCGATGAAATCCTGAAGTTCAGAAAGGAAGAGCAGGGCATTGTCCTTGCTGTTGGCTGGCTTGTGAGGGTTCTTCTCGTTCCAGCAAGTATCGGCTCCAGTATGGCATACAGGTCCGACAGGGTTAGCCTTGATGAGCAATGTGTCTTGATCGCAGTCGTTGAGAATCTCTACGACATTGAGGAAGTTGCCCGAAGTCTCACCTTTGGTCCATAGTGTATTGCGGGTACGTGACCAGAAAGTCACCTTCCCTGTTTCTACAGTCTTTTTATATGCCTCTTCGTTCATGAAGCCAAGCATCAGCACCTTGTCAGTCTGTGCATCTTGAATGATGGCAGGAACCAAGCCATCCATTTTGTTGAAATCAATTTCCATATATTTCTTAATTTATATTTCGCATGTGCTCAACCCTCAGAAGATAAAGAAGATAAAGAAGTTAAAGAAGATAAAGACAATAGTTGCATTGTCTGTTTCCTTTGGGAAGTTAAAGGAGATAAAGAAGTTAAAGGAGATAAAGACAATAGTTGCATTGTCTGTTTCCTTTTGAGAAGATAAAGCAAGAGATATTATCTGAGACAAAAATTCATTTGTCTTTATCTTCCCTTATCTTCTTTAACTTCTTTAACTTCCCTTACTTGCGAAAGTTGAGTTCTTAAATTCTTATAGCGATATTTTCTTTTAATAGGTATTCCTTGAGATCGTGGATAGGAATCTCACCGAAGTGGAAGACCGAAGCGGCAAGTGCTGCATCAGCATGACCGATGGTGAATGCATCGCGGAAATGTTCCATTGTGCCTGCACCTCCACTTGCTATGATTGGAATAGAGAGAGTCTCATGAAGTCGTGCCAGAGCCTCATTGGCAAAGCCTTTCTTCTCACCGTCGTGGTTCATCGATGTGAAAAGGATCTCGCCTGCGCCACGTTCCTGTGCCTCAAGAGCCCAGTCGAACAGGTTGTGTTCGGTTGGGATGCGTCCTCCATTGAGGTAGCAGCGCCATGTCCCGTCATCCTCAAGACGTGCATCTATTGCCACTACACATTCCTGGCAACCGAATCGAGAAGCGATTTCGCTGATGAGTTCAGGGCGACGGATAGCGGCACTGTTGACCGACACTTTATCTGCACCTGCCGATAGCAGTCGTTCCACGTCGGCAAGCTCGCTAATGCCACCACCCACCGTGAAAGGAATGTTGACTTCGCTGGCAATGCGGCGGACGAGTTCTGTGAAAGTGTGACGTCCTTCGTGCGACGCTGTGATGTCGAGATAGACGAGTTCATCGGCACCCATCTGGCTATATTGCTTGCCCAGTTCGACAGGGTCGCCTGCATCGCGGAAGTTGACGAACTGCACACCCTTGACGGTGTGTCCGTCCTTGACATCAAGACAAGGTATGATACGTTTAGCGAGCATATTCAACAAGATCATTAATAGTGATACGTCCTTCGTAGATAGCCTTGCCGACGATGACTGCAGGCACTCCTGCTTCATCGAGTCGCTTCACATCGTTCATGCACGACACGCCACCCGAGGCTGTGACATGAAGAATAGGGAACTGCTCCATGATGTCGGTATAGAGTTCCACGGCAGGGCCATTCATCATACCGTCGCGTGAGATGTCGGTCGAGATGACACGTCTAACGCCACGAGCCACATAGCTGGCGATGAAGCTCTGCCACTTCGCATCGCTCGATTCAGTCCAACCTGTGTGGGCAATGTATCCGTCTTTGATGTCAGCACCAAGGATGACATGGTCTGCTCCATATTTCTCAATCCATGAAAGGAAGAGAGCTGGGCGATGAACAGCAATCGAGCCACCAGTGATGTAGTGAGCACCACTGTTGAATGCTATCTCTGCATCTTCGTCACTCTTGATTCCACCACCGAAGTCGATGACGAGATGAGTGTTTGTCGCAATGTCTTCGAGAGTCTTGTAGTTGACGATGTGATTAGCCTTGGCTCCGTCAAGATCCACGACATGCAGGCGCTTGATGCCCACATCCTCAAACTGCTTGGCAACATCCAGAGGATTCTGGCTATAGATGGTCTTCGCGTTGTAATCTCCCTGCTGGAGGCGCACCAACTGTCCGTCGATAATATCAATTGCAGGTATAATATCTATCATAATTCCAAGAAATTCTTTAGTATCTGTTCTCCAACTGAACCCGACTTCTCGGGGTGGAACTGTGTTGCATAAAAGTTGTCTTTGTGTAAAGCTGCGCTGTATGGTCCGTCATATTCGGTCACTGCTATGGTGTATGGGCAGACCTGTGCATGATATGAATGAACGTAATATACGAAGCTGCCCTCGTTTACGCCGTCGAAGAGAGGTGACTTCATATTCCTTATCTGGTTCCAGCCCATGTGAGGTACCTTGAGTTCCGGATTTGTTGGGTTGAAACGCACAACATCGGCATCGAAAATTCCGAGGCAATCGACATCGCTTTCCTCACTGTGGCGACAGAGGAGCTGCATGCCGATACAGATGCCGAGGACAGGCTGTTTCAGTCCGCGGATAACATCGGAGAGTCCGTTGGCATTGAGATGCTCCATTGCCGCACGAGCCTCTCCTACGCCAGGAAAAACTACCTTGTCAGCCCTGCGGAGCGTGTCTGGATCATCGGTCAGGACCGCCTCATATCCAAGACGTTTCAGTGCGCAGAGTACGCTGAAGATGTTTCCTGCATTGTATTTGACAACTGCTATCATATTTTGAAAATAGTTTTGATAATGTTAATCGTCATACCAGTCGATCTTGTTCGAACGCGAAGCACTTGACTTCTCGTACTTAAGGTCGCTGAGCATCGATGACTTGACGGCTATGCATACGTTGAAGCTCGCATAACGGCCGATAGGGTTGAGATTGGCAGTGAGCATCCAGCAGTGCATGTCGCGTGTCGCATTGATATTCATATAGGTCACCTCGTGCTGGTTGAAGTCGTAGGTGAAGTTATAGCTGAAGTTCCACGCTTTGGTCGGCTGAATCGTTCCCGATACCGATGCGCTATGTGTGAGCTTCAGGTTGTATTCTTTCTTTTTTGCATTGAAGTCGGCGTATGCGTAGCGCATGGTGTATGAGAGGTTCATTGTCCATGGCATACTCCAAACATAATATCCGTCGGAGTCGTAGGTCGAGCTTGTACTCTCACTCTTCTGCTTTTTCCGACGCTTGCCATCGTTCTCCATCTCATTGGCAAACGATGGATCAAGGTTCTCGTCGGTATCGCCATATTCGTCGTCAAGCTCATCTTCAGGATCGACGTGCGGACCGCCTGCAAACCATTCCTTCAGCTTCTTGTCGCTCAACTGGTAGCTGTAGCTATAGCCTGTATTCATGAGTCGAGGGAACTTGCCTGCCTTCCAGCGGGGAACATCGACCTTGATTGGAGTACCAGACTTGCTCACCTCATACATGTAGGTGTCGAACGAAGCAGAGAGGTTGACCGAACCCGACTTGCCGAACTTCAGCGTTGCCGCTACAGGGATCGATGGGCTCCATCGCATTGAGTCGGCAGCGAGGTTATAGCTGATGCTTGTGGTGAGATTGTCAATGATCGACACTTTCTTGTAGCCTGTAGAATCGGAGTCAGAACGGAACTTTGCCTCGATGTTGTTTGCGAGCGAAAGAGAGATCGAACCGCTTTTTCCGCGTGAGGTAGTGCCGTAGAGATAACCTTGGAATGGCGAATATTCCACAGTCTTCCAACCGGTTTCGGAATTGGCATCAGGCATCTGATATGATGACCAGCTGCCATATTTATGCTTGCCGAAGTCAGGAGTGTAGCTGAATGACAATGTAGGAGTAAACAAGTGACGTACAGCGATCAGTTTAGCATTCTTGAACACAGGAAGCGGACGGTACATACCGTAGAGCTTTGTGTTGGCACTGATGCTTGTGCTGTAGTTATAGACATTATAGAAACCATAGATGGTGTCATTGGCAACACCTCCATAAGTGCCATCTGGATTCTGTATCGAAGGGTCGTAATACTGCTTTGTCTTGTGCGAGTATGTACGGTCGGTAAAGTTGAACGATGGAGTGATATTGAGGTAATTGAACAGGGTGAACGATGCAGAAATTGGTATGTTATGCTGCATTCCGTTGTTCCAGTCCTTGATGAGCGACTTGTTCTTTAGCTGATCCTGCTTCGTAGTGATGGAGTTGGAAATTCGGCCAGAATATGACATGGATATCTTCTCATACCACTTCTCTGAACCCACTCTCACCTTCTTCTTGAATGGATAATAACGGCTGAGCGAGATGGAGAGGTCTGGCAGCTGGAGTACGATTGTAGAGTCCTGATTGCGCTGTGTGACACTTGCCGAAGCCGAGAACGACCAGTTGCTGTTAGGTATCTTGTAAGATGCGTTGATAGTTGATTGCTTTGTCGATTGCGTCATCTCGCTGCTGTAGAAGCTGGTGAGGTTGTTTCGCTCGTAACCAGATGTAGTATAGTTGACCGAAGCCGAAAGCGTGAGGTTAGGATTGAAACGGCTGTCCTGGGTATGACTCCATACAGCTTTGAAGTTTGTGCCAACGGTGTAGTCTGGCATACCCTTCTCACCAGTGATTGTCTTGAGATAGCTGAACTGCAGGTTGCCCGAGAACTTATAGCGAACGGCGTATTTCGATGAAGCATTGATACCCCATGAGCCCTTGGTGTAGATGTCGCCCGTAAGATTCAGGTCAATATAGTCATTGATAGCGAAATAGTATCCTCCATTGCGCAGGTATAGACCCATGGTCTGGTCAGCACCGTATGTAGGCATGAGCAAACCAGAAGAATAGCTTTTTGTGAAAGGAAAATATCCGAAAGGAATGGCAAGAGGCAGCGGCACGTCGGCAACTACGAGGTAAGCAGGACCCGTGACGATGTTCTTGTTAGGACGCACGCGAGCCTTGGTGAGCTGGATATAGAAGTGAGGACACTCTGTCTGGTCGCACGTGGTGTATTTTCCACTTTCGAGGAAGATGTCGTTGTCTGGCATCTTCTTTGTCGTACCGCCTGTGATATAGCCGTCACCCTGTTGAGTCACAACGTCCGAAATATGTCCTTTAGCAGTCTTGAAGTTATAGGAAATGTGCTTCATCTCATATTCTCCACTGTTGTCCTTGAACTTTGGAGCTCCGATCAGCTTGCCTACATTGGCTGTGTCAGGCACGCCATTGGCATGTACGAGTGATGAATCGAGAGAGAGCTGGATGCGTTCAGCGTCAAGCGCAATGTCATCATAGGTTACCTTGCTCTCGCCAAAGAGAAATGCCATGTTGCCTGCCGAGAAGACCAGGGAGTCCTTGGCAGAATAATCGACCACAGCAACAAGTCCGCTGCCTTTCTTTTTCGAGATGCTGTCGTTGGCAATAGAATCTGTGGCAAGGCTGTCCGAGGCAAGACTGTCAGGCACGAGAGTTCCTGTAGTGAGTGAGTCCTGTGCAAACCCCGTCCAGCCAGCAGCATGTACGAACGAAGGGCGCAGTCCTTTGACCGAGCTGATGATGATAATCAGAAAAAGAATATAAAGATATCTTCGTGATTGCATAGTTTGTCTTAAATAAAGGTCCCATGTAACCTTTCAGCCGTAGAACCTTACAATGTTCATGCGCGTGCACGCACCGCGTACACAAAACCGACGCGAAGATACAAAATTTATATTTAAAAATCGAATTTTTTCGACTAAATTAACTATTTTGTTGTGATTTTCCTCGTTTTCGTGTATTCTGCACTTCCTCTTCGCTCACGTAAGCTATGCGAGGAGAGGTTAAATCGCTCTTAACTTCGGCTGCAATCTGTGCCACCATGGTCTTCAGTTCCTGATAGAAGACACCTGGTTCGTACTCGCCTCGTTCGATCATTCGGAGCTTCTTCTCCCATTGACCGGTGAGCTCGGCACTTTTCAGGATTTCCTGCTTGATGGTCTTTATGACCTCTATGCCTGTCTGCGTTGCCACGAGGTTTTTCTTCTCTTTGCGGATATATCGGCGCTTGAAGAGTGTCTCGATAATGGCTGCACGGGTTGACGGACGACCCAGTCCGTTTTCCTTCATTGCATCGCGGAGGTCTTCGTCATCGCAGAGCTTTCCCGCCGTCTCCATTGCACGAAGCAACGTCGCCTCTGTGTAAGGCTTTGGCGGCTGTGTCCATTTTTCGAGCAGCGAAGGCGTATGAGGACCCGATTCACCCTTCACGAAGTCTGGCAGTATGCTTTCTTCCTGCTCCTCTTCATTGGCCTTGGTCTTCTCCACTGCATCTTTGGCAGGTTCGTTGGCATATAGCTTGCGCCATCCTGGGTCAAGAATGATCTTGCCAGTGGCCTTGAATGGCACTTCTGCTGCCTCTCCTAATACCGTTGTTGAACTGAAGATACAGTCTGGATAGAACACTGCTATGAAGCGACGTGCCACAAGGTCATATACCTTACGCTCCCATTCATTCAGGTTGATGGCAGGCACACCGGTAGGAATGATGGCATGGTGGTCTGTAACCTTCGAGTTGTCGAACACCTTCTTGCTCTTTGGCAGTTTCTTCCCGAACAGTTCGGCAGTGTATTGCTCATAGCCGCGCAGTCCGCCGAGTATGCCTGGACATTTTGGATATATATCGTCGCTCAAGAATGTTGTATCTACACGAGGATAGGTAGTCACCTTCTTTTCATAGAGCGACTGAATGAGCTTGAGCGTCTCGTCGGCGCTGTAGCCAAACTTGCGGTTGCAATCGACCTGAAGCGATGTGAGGTCATACAGACGAGGTGGAATCTCCTTGCCCTGTTTCTTCTGAATATCGGTGATAGTAAATTCAGTATCTTGTATTTTTGCAAGCAGTTCCTCTGCGTCTTCTTTTTTGTCGAATCGTCCCTTGGTCGCATTGAACGTGACGTTGCGATACAACGTCTTCAGTTCCCAGTACTGCTGTGGCTCGAAGTTGACTATCTCCCAATGGCGTTTCACGATGAGAGCCAGAGTAGGAGTCTGCACACGGCCGATGCTGATGACCTGACGCTGATCCATCTGTCCGTATCTGATCGTATAAAGACGAGTAGCATTCATGCCAAGGAGCCAATCGCCAATCGAACGCGATAATCCTGCCATATAGAGATTCTGGTATTTGTCCTGTGGCATCAGGTTACGGAAGCCTTCAGCCACAGCTTCATCGGTCAGCGAGGAGATCCACAGACGATAGACGGGGCATTTGACATTAGCCTTCTGCATCACCCAGCGCTGGATGAGCTCACCTTCCTGTCCAGCATCACCGCAGTTGATGACGCATTCGGCATTGGCGTACAGCCCTTCGATTATCTTGAATTGACGCTTGATGCCATCGTCATCGATGAGCGAGATGCCAAACCTTGGAGGCACCATAGGCAGATAGTTCATGTCCCACCTTTTCCATTGCGGAGTGTATTCGTCAGGCGCTTTGAGCGTACACAGATGACCATAGGTCCATGTGACCTGAAAACCGTTGCCCTCGAAATACCCCTGGTGTTTCGTGGTTGCTCCAAGCACGTTGGCAATGGTCTGGGCTACACTCGGCTTTTCTGCTATACAGACTTTCATATATGTTATTTAGTTCTTGATTTTCGGACTTTAATTGAAAAATTAGGGCAAAGATACTGATTTTTTCCCGATAAAACATCAATTATGAAAAAAAATAACTATTTTTGTGCTATTGAAACAAAAAATACATAGATGAAAAGTCTTCATATCATAACCCCTGTAAAAGATAGTATAGCCACGACGCTCGACACCATCAAGGCCATCATGTCGTCGGAAATCACCGTTCCGTTCACCTATACTATATATAATGACAATAGCACTGCAGAGAATACAGAGATCCTGCGCAAGGCATCCGAAGAATATGGCTTCACGCTTGTCAATATAGCCGAACTGACCGATCATCCGTCGCCCAATTACCTTATGGTGTTGCAGCGCACTCGCAAGGAAGCCCTTCAGCGAGATGCTGGCCTGCTGATAGTGGAGTCGGATGTGACAGTAAGGAAAGACACCATCCAGCGCCTATTTGAGGAAGCCGAGAAACGTCAGCAATGTGGTATTGCAGCTTCAGTTACCGTCGATGAGAATGGCGCGATCAACTATCCTTATGGATTCGCAAAAGACAGACTGCCAGGAGTCTATGACGAAAAGAAGCATTGCTCATTCTGCTGCTCCCTGCTCACCCCTGCCCTCTTGCGAGCATTTGATTTTGACACTCTCGACCCAACGAAGAACTGGTATGACGTGACCATCTCACATGAGTCGGTCAAGGCTGGCTTGCGCAATTATCTCTTCACCAATCTGCCTGTGCTCCATCGTCCGCACAACAGTCGTCCGTGGAAACAGCTCAAGTACAAGAATCCGTTGAAATATTATTGGCTGAAGTTTACAAAAGGGCTTGACAAGATTTAAGGTATTATATCTCAATCTCACAATTATGCCAAGAATTTTTTGCAATCCTTTTACGCCACAGCATGCTGAATTCATCGAGCGGCTGCCTGAAATCTTCGACACTGAAGGCGAAGTGATTTATCAGGGGCGCAATGTGTTGAAGCGTTTTGTCAATGAGGGTCAGCGCATTATCGTCAAGTCTTATTGCGATGCAGTATGGTTCAACCGCATTGTCTATCGTTTCTTCCGTGCGCCCAAGGCACAGCGATCG
>SFEH01000064.1 GCA_004557315.1 Bacteroidales bacterium | reverse complement strand
GAGATAAAGAAGATAAAGGAAGATAAAGACAATAGCTGCATTGTCGTTACAAATAATTTTTAGAGAAAGGAGAATATTTTTGTTGACAAACTTCATTTGTCTTTATCTTCTTTATCTTCTTTATCTTCTTTATCTTCTTTATCTTCTTTATCTTCTTTATCTTCTTTAACTTCCTAAATTGACATCTGTCTTTATCTTCATAAAATTCATTTTTCAGCCGCAAAGATACTATATTTATTCCATAACCCCAAGAAAGAGCACAAAAAAAATGAACCAATATCACATCGGCTCATTTTCTTAAAATACACACTTACCAAAACAAACAATGATTTAGAAAAGTAAAAATCAATTACTGTAACATTACCTATAAATCTATCTTTTTCATTTTCGAGTGCAAATTTACAGCAGAAAATCCATTGCACAAAACAATTTTACAATTATTTGCAAAAATCATCGAATTTTGATGACTTTTTCACACTTTTGTAATGCTTTTGCTATTTGCAGTTTTAAAAACGCATGTTTATAGCCCTAAGATTTCCATAATTATCGGCAACACATCGTGTTTCAGCACTTTATCGTTGAGCCGATGCTCGCCTTCGAACACCACGAAGTGCTCCTTGCCATAGACTTTCGTATAGTCGTCCTGCGTGTGGACAGTAGGATCGTTGCGCCCAAACAGGCCATAGACGTTCTTCTTGTCCTCGGGCGTCAATCCCTTGAACGACAGCTTCTCGACCTCCTTGAACTCGGCTATCATCTGCTTGTCAACCTTGAATCGTGTGGCACCATCGGCACGCTTGTTCTGGAAGTCATAGTTGCCCAAGCCGCGGAAGGTGAGGAGGCGAGCCATGTGGAACGACGGATTGACCAGAATGCGCTTGTAGCCACGGAGCTGCTCGGCATACATGCCTCCCATCGAGGTGCCGATGATGAGGTCGGGCTGCTCCTGTGCCGCATAGTCCTTCAGAAACTGCAAGGCTTCGAGAGGCGATACAGGAACATCGGGCGACACCACGCGGACGTCCTTTTCGTAGAGCATGTTGCGCATCAAAGTGGCTGTGCCTGTCGAACCAGCCGAACTGAAACCGTGGATATAAAGTATCTTTTTCATCTTTTTTGAGGTTTTGAGGTTTTAAGGTTTTAAGGTTTTGAGGATCTTTGACAGCGCGGAGCTACCTTAAAACCTCAAAACCATATAACCTTAAAACCTTATTATTATAAAATGTGGCTTGCAAAGTTCTTGAATATTTATGTACGATGCAAGAGTTTTGGTGAAAAATGTTCAAGAAATGCAAAAAATCATTACTTTTGCAGAAATAATTCTGTGCTCGCATGCCGAATATTCAATAACAAGTATATTATGAAAGTTGTAGATTTCTCAAAGACCAATTCAGTGTTAAACAAGTTCCTCGCTGAAATACGCGATGTGAACATCCAGAACGACCGCATCCGTTTCCGCACCAACGTGCAGCGTATCGGTGAAATCATTGCCTACGAGATAAGCCGCGAGCTGAGCTACGAGACACAGGATGTCACCACACCTCTTGGCATTGCCGAGGCGAGAGTGCCAAGCGATCAGCTTGTGGTGGCTGCCATCCTCCGTGCTGGCTTGCCTCTCCATCAGGGTGTGCTCAACTTTTTCGACGATGCAGAGAATGCTTTCGTGAGCGCATACCGCAAGTACAACGACGACTACAACTTCGATGTCCATGTTGAGTATATCGCTTCGCCTTCGATCGACGACAAGGTGCTTGTGCTCTGCGACCCCATGCTTGCCACTGGCTGTTCGATGGAGCTCGCCTACGAGGCTCTCCTTGCCAAGGGCACTCCTAAGAAGCTTCATGTGGTATCGCTCATCGCGAGCCGTCAGGCCATCGAGTATCTTGAGGACAAGCTGCCAGAAGACGCTACCGTATGGGTAGCTGCTGTCGATGAGTTCCTCAATCAGCACAAGTACATCGTGCCAGGGCTGGGCGATGCTGGTGATCTTGCTTTTGGTGAAAAGTAACAGCAGTATAATATATTATTTTTAAGGTATTGTTTTTTTTGTGGTATGAAGAATATCATTTCGCTTTTCGATTTCAAGCCGAAATTCTTCAGTTGCCTAAAGGACTACGACAAGCAGAAGTTCGGTCAGGACGCCTTGGCCGGACTCATCACAGGTATCGTAGCCCTTCCATTGGCAATTGCATTCGGCATTGCGAGCGGTGTGTCGCCTGAAAAGGGCATCATCACTGCCATCGTTGCAGGTTTCATCATCTCGGTATTAGGTGGTTCGAAGGTTCAGATCGGCGGTCCAACCGGAGCCTTCATCGTCATCATCTATGGCATTGTCACCAATCCTGAATACGGCTTGCTTGGTCTCACCATTGCCACCATCCTTGCCGGTGTGCTCCTCATCCTCATGGGTGTGTTCAAGCTCGGCACCGTCATCAAGTTCATCCCTTATCCTATCATCATCGGTTTCACCGCAGGTATTGCCCTGACCATCTTCACGACACAGATGGGCGATATTTTCGGACTGAAGCAGGCAGTGGTGGGCGAAGACGGAATGCCAGTCATCGACCCCGAGACAGGCGCACAGCTCATGGCTCCGCTCAAGACTCCTGGTGACTTTATCGGCAAGTGGATCTGCTATTTCCAGCATATTGACACCTTCAATCTCTGGAACTTCGTCGTTGCCATTGCGAGTGTGCTCATCATCATCTTCTCGCCAAAGGCATTCAAGCGAGTACCTGGATTGAACAAGATCCCTGGTTCGCTCTATGCCATCATCTTCGGCACATTGATCGTGCTCGGAATGAAGCATTTCCTTGGCATTGAGGGCATTGACACCATTGGCGACCGCTTCGAGATTGAGGCAAAGCTCCCACAGATGGTTGTTCCTACCATCACCTACGACATGATCCGCAGCCTCATGCCTATCGCGTTCACCATCGCCATCCTTGGTGCCATCGAGTCGCTCCTTTCGGCTGCCGTTGCCGATGGTGTGATTGGCGATCGCCACAACTCCAACACCGAGCTCATCGGACAGGGTGTGGCAAATATCGTGTCGCCACTCTTCGGCGGTATCCCTGCCACTGGCGCTATCGCACGCACCATGACCAATATCAACAACGGAGGCAAGACCCCTGTGGCTGGTGTGATCCATGCCCTCGTGCTCCTGCTCATCCTCTTGGTGCTCATGCCATTGGCCAACTATATCCCTATGGCTTGTCTTGCAGGCGTGCTCGTCATCGTGTCATACAACATGTCGGGTTGGCGCACTTGCCGTGCATTGTTCAAGAACCCAAAGAGCGACATCGCAGTGCTTGTGGTCACCTTCCTCCTTACAGTGATCTTCGACCTCACCGTAGCCATCGAGTTCGGTCTCGTGCTTGCCTGTCTTCTCCTTCTCCGTCGCATCGCTTCGACCAGCCATGTGTCGTTGCTCCACGGTGAAGTAGCCGTTCACGACGATTCCGACATCATGGTGACAAGCGACGAGGAGCATCTTGAGATTCCTGAAGGCGTTCAGATCTATGAGATCGATGGCCCATTCTTCTTCGGTATCGCCAACCGATTCGAGGAACTTGCCTCACAGACCTTCGAGACCCCTGTGGTTCGCATCATCCGCATGCGCAAGGTTCCGTTTGTCGATGCCACAGGCCTCCACAACCTTGAGGTCTTTGTCGAGAAGAGCCACGAAGATGGCATCCGCGTCATCCTCTCGGGCGTGCGTCCTGACGTGCTTCGCGTCATCAGGCACACAAGTCTCTTTGGCGTCATAGGCGAGAAGAACATCTACGACCATATCAATGGCGCATTGGCTCGTGCCAAGGAGGTGGTAGCACATCCGCATGAGCACCATCATCACCACCATCATCAGGCATAAACGATGATCACAATAAGGGAAATCAGAGGACGCAAGCAGCTGAAGCGCTTTGTCAAGTTCGCCATCGAGCTTTACAAGGGCAACGATTGCTATGTGCCGCCCATCATCAGCGACGAGGTCAATAACCTCGATGCCCACTGCAATCCAGCCTTCCGCTTCTGCGACTCTGTTTTCTTCATGGCATACAATGAATCTGGCAAGCCTGTAGGAAGGATTGCCGGATTCATCAATCCGCGATATAACCAGAAGGCAGACCGTCGGCTCTGCCGTTTTGGTTATGTCGATTTTATCGACGATCCGCAGGTCAGCAAGGCTTTGCTCGATGCAGTGGCTGAATGGGGCAGGAGTCATGGCATGGATTCGCTTGCAGGACCTCTGGGCATGACCGATCTCGACTACGAGGGGGCGTTGACCGAAGGCTTCGACCAGCTCTCGACCATGTCAACCATCTACAACCATCCTTACTACATCGACCACTTCATGGCTTATGGGCTTGATGTCGATGCTCGCTGGAACGAGTATGTCATCCCCGTGCCCGAGCAGATCACCGACAAGCACCGCAAGGTGGCCGAGTTCGTCAGGACGCGCTATGGCCTGCGTTCGTTCTCCGAGACCAGCCGCAAGCGCCTGCGCGAGAAGTGGGGTCGCAAGATCTTCTATCTGCTCAACGAGACCTACTCGCCACTCTATTGCGTGTCGGAGCTCGACGACAGCCAGATCGACTATTACATCGGCCTCTACCTGCCTATGTTGCGACTCGACTGCATCCGCCTTGTGGCCGATCACGACGACAACCTCATAGGCTTTGCCATCACCTGCCCATCCATGTCGCGCGCACAGCAGAAGGCCAAGGGGCATCTGTTCCCCATGGGCTGGTATCACCTGCTCAAGGCGATGCACAAGCGAGGCGGAACCGACATCTGGGACCTCATGCTCATCGGCGTGCGTCCCGATTTTCAGGGCAAGGGAGTCACGTCGCTCATCTTCACCGACCTCATCGAAGTGGGTCGCCGCAATGGCTATCGCTATGTGTCGGCCTATCCGCAGCTGGTCGAAAACACCAAGGTTCAGGAGCAGTGGAAGTACTTCGATTACGAGATAAATCGGCGTCGCGCAACTTTTATATGCAGAATTTAGCCAAAAAACTTGGCACTTTGACAGAAATTCCCTATCTTTGCGCGTTCAAAAAATAATGCCGAAATGGCTCAGTTGGTAGAGCAACGCATTCGTAATGCGTGGGTCACGGGTTCGAGTCCCGTTTTCGGCTCAACATTTCATTCGCCACCTCTTTTTGGGGAAGTTAAAGGAGATAAAGAAGATAAAGGAGATAAAGACAATAGTTGCATTGTCGTTACAAATAATTTTAGAGAAAGGAGAATATTTTTGTTGACAAACTTCATTTGTCTTTATCTTCTTTATCTTCTTTAACTTCTTTATCTCCCCAAAAATTAAAACTTTAAGAAATTTCAAGCGACACATGTTTCCCTCGTTCAATATTCTTGCGGATGCGCTCATAGAGCAGGTCGAAAGCTGAGCGAGGCGAGATGATGCATCCGAATGTGGCGCGAGTTCCGACGATGATGCTGCCATCGCGGCGACCATGCACGCCATTCCCAGCCTTGATCTGCGGACAGAACTGCGGCATGACAGTATTGTTGAATACCATCTCCTTCAGCTTGCACTTGTGGCACATCGAGGCCTTGCCCCTCTCATCTGCATATTTCTCGACGCAGATAACATTGCGCTTGTGCTGTTTGCACTTCGTGATGCGGATGGCATAGAAGCCAGAGGAGAGGCAAGAACGGGAGTTTTCGAGGGTGTCGCAGACGTAGAGACCGTCAATGAAGAGCTTGCCTTCAGCGACTTCGCCCTTGAAGCGATTGCGTGTAATTGTAATGAGCATAAATTTAACATTTAACATTTAACATTTAACATTCCGTGAAGCCCAGAGCTGTCCGAAGTCCTTGATTCCCGATGGCAGCTGGTGGTGGGTGATCTGGGGCAGGAGTTCCTTGATCTTGAAGAAAAGCCGTTCGCCTGGCTCGTCCGCGTCGGGAAACATGTGCAGATTTAGTCCTTTGAGCAACTCCACATCCTTGGGCTTGAGCAGCGTAGCCGAAGGAATGGCGATGGCCTTGTGTCCTGCCGAGAGCATTGCCATGCAGTCGGTGACTCCTTCGGTGATGAACAGCGGCTCGCCATTGCCGAGAGTCGTGAGCACGGGCAGGTTGAAGATGCCGCATACACTGCCCTTGGGAAACTGAAAGCGAGGCTTCGACTTGTCAGAGCCAAGGTATCGGGCCTGGACGGAGAGCAGCCTGCCGTCGGTGTCGCGATAGGGGATGAGCAATGAAGGGGCATTGAACCAGCTTCCGTTGGGATTGCCCGTCATCGGTACCGGACGGTCGATGCTTGTGATGCCAAGCTGATGCACCACATCCTTGCATAGACGACGCTCTTCAATGAGGAAATGAGTCGCATCGCGCGAAAGCACGGGCTGCGACACGAGCGACTGAAGATGCCTGATGTCAACCGACTCGGAGTGCCGGCACTCGCGTGACGAAGTGCGAGGCTTCGGCTGTGGCTTGAGCGCACGCGCCTGAAAGTAGTTCATGTCGATGGAAAGCGTGATGCCGAAACGTCGGGCGAGCCAGATGCACGACTCATAGAACCGCCAGCCTTGCGAGTGCATGACAAGGTCGATGGTGCCTCCGCCTGCATCGCATACGAAGCAGCGATAGCGGTTGCGCGTAGCAGAGAACGTGAGCGAAGGATGGCTGTCATCGTGGAATGGGCAGATGGCCTTATGGTGCCGCACGCTGATCTGTAGTGCTTCAGCGACCTGTTCGATCGACAGGTCCTGAAGCTTCTGAATGTCTTCTTCCGTGAGCATAATGTCAAATGAGTTTCCGATAGACGTACTTGCCAGTCTCCTCAATCCACTTGTTGGCCTTCCATTGCGAGATGAGGACACGGTCGGGAGTTGCCACGCCGTATTCCTGGATGAGCACCCGGAGCTGGTCGCGGCTGAACTCCTTGCTCAATCGGTCGATGAGCTTCGGACGGCTGCTCGTGATGCTGAAATCCCCGCGTTTGGCCTGCAGCTCCTCGAACCTGCCTCCCCATCGGGCAAGCAGCATGCCGAGGATGTAGTCGGCCATGAAGAGATAGATCTTGCGGCTTCTCTTCTGTGCGAGGGGCTCTGGCGTGCCGTCGATCAGATAGAGATAGTAGCAGAGAGCCATGATGCGGAAAGCCGATACCGACGATCGCTTGCGGAAGACGTCGATTGCCGACGAACCTGTGGCGAGCGCTTCCTTGCCTTTCGACACGCACCACCGGCGCACATCCTTGTCGATCCATGAGGTGTCGAGCAGCCTCACGTCACGAAGTGCACCGTCGGCCGTATAGGTGTCGGACATGATCTTGGCGAGCGTGCCGCTGATGGCGTTGAGCTGATTGTCTGAAAAAGGCTTGAACAGCTGTCCGTCGGCACCTATCTGGTCATCGAGCTTGCAAAGCACCGTTCGTGTGATGTTGCCGCCTTCGATGGCTTTCTTGTCCATGTATTCGTCGAGAGCCGAAGGAGTGGAGCAGAACATCGAACAGATGTTGATGTCGGCAATGGCACTGTAGGAATTGTCGGACGCGAAGTCAATGCCGAAACGGCTGCCGAGGTCGTAGGCGGTGCGCATGATGGTGCGGAGGTTCGAATAGCCCTGCTTGCCGGCATCGGTGACCTGCGAGAGCTCTTCGGCAAACATCCAGAACGTGAGCACGTCGCCTAAGTTGCGCTCGTAGAAGTCGGCACGCTTCACCAGCACGGTCTTCGAAATGGTGGGAGGGATGACTCGTATGGTGGTCTTCGGCTCTTCCTCCATCTCCTTGTTCTGCGATCGGCATCTCTTCTTCTCGCGGTATTTCTGTTCGATGCGTCGCTGCTCCTGGTCGCGTGCCTTGAGCGTATCGTCCATGATGAGCCTCTCGATGTCGGCAGCAAACTGCTTGCCGCTGCTCTGTGGAGCCTCGATGATGACCTGAAGGAGCAATGCGCTCTTGCGCTGTCCGTCGTAGTAATACTGGAGGCGGATGCGTGTGGAAAGTGCACAGAGTGGCGATAGGCATGCGATGAAGGCTGGAATCTTGCGGCTGTCGGGTGCATTGGCCACCACCTCGCGTATCACAGGTGGAAGGTCCTTGTCGCGTACAGTCAGAGCGAAAGTGCCTTCTGGCGAAAGCTCGTCGGCAGCCTCCTCCTGTGACGGAGGAGGCAGAAGGTTGTTGAATAGTTCCTGTGGCATAATCAGTCGGCTATCTGTAATGCGGTTACTATTTCGTCGTAGATACCCATGGCAACCTTCGGTCGGTCGATAATGCTGATGTCTAAGGTCTTGAGATGGAAATGGTAGCGGCCGTTCTGCATCTTCACCATCGAGATGTAGTTGCCATCGAAGAGCTTTGGATTGCGCGGAGGACGCCCCTTGCGGACAGCCTCTTCAAACTTGTAGCCTTTCGTGTTCTTTGACAGAATGCCGGTGAAACACTTGTTGTTCGTGATCTCTGTGTCGTGCTGAAGCTTGCAGACGAGCCTGGTGCTTGTGATGTATAGCTTATTCATAGATAGGAAGTTTAGAAAATATTAGTTTTTTTTACAACCTCACTTGATTTTCTCGATGTCGGCAATGGTGATGTCCTGATACCACTGGCCCTGAGAGCAGTGGGCAGCGAATCGGATTGACGCTATCACCAGCTCGTTGGGATAGAATATACACTGGGCAAGGTTGCCGAACATCGTGCCGACGATGCAGTTGCTGACGCGCACCGCCTGATTGTCGTTGCCGTTCCAGCCTCCAAGCTCCTGCAGCCGCAGCTGGCGTTTCTGGCTCATTGTTCCATTGCTGTTGGTGTAGGACTCGGGTTCGCCACAAGCCACTACGCGAAATGTAGATGTAATCATGTTCAAAATAAAGTTTTGAGGTTTTTTGTTAGGTTATAAGGTTGTAAGGTTATATGGTTATGAGGTTGTAAGGTAGCTCCGCGCTGACAAAGAACCTCAAAACCTTAAAACCTCAAAACCTTATAACCTCATTCACAAGTTAATGGACGGATGATGGGTTTCTCTTTAAATTCGATGCCAGGGTTGTTGGTCATGTAACTCTTTCTGTTCGGGTTTCAGATAGTTGAAGAGCTCGCTCTGGAGAGAAGGAGGAAACTCAAATTTTTCTTTCTTTTGTTTCAACATAGCGATAATCAAATTAAAATGAATAAACTAATGCTTTTTGTGATCACGGCGCAAAGGTACGACATAAGTTTCTGATAAAAGGAGGTTCTCGTTTTATTCTCGGTTTTTGTCCAGGATTTCGCGCACAAGCCTCATTTGATCGACATCGAGCAGGTATCGCCCCATGCCAGAATAGTGCTTTGGGCATTGCGTCGCACCCTCCATACACCTACAGAGTTCTTTGCCAGAAATGTCTTTCTGGTATATGCCCTTCTCGCGCAACAGGCACACCACGGCCGCCACCCTGTACCAGTTGATCTGGCCTCGGGTGCTGCTGTAGCGCGTGAGGAAGAAGAGAGGGGAGAGAGCCTCATCATGGAGTATCGCCTCCCAGATGTTGCCAATACGAAGGGTCGTGGCATACTGGGATATCCTTCCGACGTAGGAAAGAATCTCGTCGATGGCATCTTCTGCCGACTTCGGCTCGATGTCGGGCAGGGCAATGAAGAGTCTGCCTTCGCGTGCTGCACGACGAAGGCTCTTGGCGTCGAAGTCCTCAGGACTCACTGCCTTCAGATTCAGTTTCTGATGTTTCATAACGTTGATTTGTTATGAACAGAGAAACTCCGGAGCTTGACCAAGACGGCTTGTTTGTGTGTCGCGACTGCCGCCTCGGCACCCTGTTCGGGTTAATTGCTGACACAAATGTATTGGCAATTAATACATTTTTGCAATCGTTGGTTGATATTTAACGTCTATTTAACTTTTGAAGGAAGTTAAAGGAGATAAAGAAGTTAAAGGAGATAAGGAAGTTAAAGGAGATAAAGGAGATAAAGAAGATAAAGACAATAGTTGCATTGTCTGTTTCTTGTTGGGAAGATAAAGCAAGAGATATTATCTTTGACAAAAATCATTTGTCTTTATCTCCTTTATCTTCTTTAACTTCTTTATCTTCTTAACACATTCATTTGTCTTTATCTCCTTTATCTTCTTTAACTTCTTTATCTCCTCCAAAAATGTTAAATGTTAAATGTTAAATTTGAGCGAATCGGCATTTTGCATCACCGAAAGACGTTAATTGTGATAAATGACATTCGATTTTCGTGCGCGCGCGATATATATAATGTAATCGATTAAAATTAAAGAAAAAGAAAAGAAATAGATACACTACTGTCCGGTTAAAACCGGTAATTAAAGATTCTAAAATACTGACATGCAAAACTTTAATTAGCGAAATTAGCACTCGGAGGATTTGAGAACACCTCAAATTTCTTATCTTTGCAGCCTTTAGCAAAATGAAAGCAAAAAGGCACAAAGATGAACAAAGGCAAATATGTGTTCCGCCAGATGTGCGAGTTCCTTCCTCGCGATTCGTTTGAGTGGTATGTCAAGAAATATAAGGGCAATGCCCGTATAAGGACCTTCTCCTGCTATCAGCATCTCCTTGTGATGGTACTTGGTCAGCTATGGCAGTGTAGAAGCCTGGGTGTTTTAGTGAATGTCTTGAATTCACTAGGCAGCGCTCTTTATCAGATGGGCATTGGCAAGCGTGTCAGCAAGAGTACAATCTCAGATGCCAACAGCAATCGTGATTGCCGGATCTTTGAAGAGATGGCCAACTTGATGATCAAGATTGCAAGAGGCAAGCGTCAGGGGAAATGCTCTGACAAATTCCTTGATGACAAGGATGTCTATGCATTTGACTCTTCGACCATTTCTTTAAGTCTTGGCCTTTTCAAGTGGAGCAAGCTACATCATGACAAGGGTGGCATCAAGATGCATACCTTGTATGAGGTAAAGACAGACATCCCATCGATGGTATATATCTCGGATGCGAGTCTTCATGATTCAAAGGCAATGCCGATGATTACCTATGAATCAGGCGCATATTATGTCTTTGATCGTGCATATATGGCATTGTTCAATCTTTTTGCCATCCACCAGGTAGGAGCCTACTTCGTGGTTCGTGAGAAACGGAATATGCGTTTCAATGTTGTGGAAGACAAGTATTACAACAACCCGGATTCCGGGATACTTGCCGACCAACTGATTGAGTTTACGGGATACCTTACCCATAAGCGTTATCCCGAGGTCCTCCGCAGGATCGTGTTCTATGATGTTGAAGGCTCCCGCCGATTTGTCTTCTATACGAACAACCTGTCGGTAACTGCTGAAGCAATCGCTCTCCTTTATAAATATAGATGGAGAGTTGAACTGTTCTTTTATGACAAGTATATCGTTATGAGAAGTAAGGAATCTCCTTGTTTTATTTGTGCCTATAATTCAAATAGTTACATTGTGACTTCTCATAAAGACTTTGCATAATACTGTTTGCGATACTGCAGGGAACATGCACTTGACCATGCTTTTGATATGAATTTACTGCAAAAATCTTTGATTATGAGCATAATTTGATATTATTATCCATATCATTATGAGAAGCTAAACGGTAAAGTTCCGACTCTATCCGTTTGATTTTCAATACAGAACTCTG
>SFEH01000213.1 GCA_004557315.1 Bacteroidales bacterium | reverse complement strand
GCTTTCGTTGAGCGGAGTGCCTCCGGTGCGGAACGTCTCGCCGTAGGAGATCCTGACATCGCCGTTCTCGATGCCCACGGGTATGTCAACCGTGTCCTCTGCATCGTCGGGATTGACCAGGCGGATCATGCAGAGATAGGGCTCGGCGATGCTGCCGCTGACCTCGAACTCCACCTCGCCGCTGCCGATGCCGACAGAGTCGATGAGCGTGCCGTCAAGGGTCTCGAACAGGGCGATGCCGTAGGGCCCCGCCGTCGATGTGAGGCTGATGCGGCATCCTTCGGTGCGGCCTGAGCAGGAACTCAGCAGCACAAGTGCTGCCGCAAGGATTGACTGAAAAATCTTGATGAAACCTTTCATTTCCGTAATGTGATAAAGTAAAGGCGATTCGGCTAAACAAGTTAGCAGAACCGCCCTGTCATATTATGTGTCAACTGCCATCCGTCAGAAACGGAAGCCGACCTTAACCATAGGCGTGTCGAACACCTTGAAGTTGTGGTGGTCGCAGTTGTACTTGTCAAAACCGCGTGGACAAATCTGGATGACATCGTAGCGATAAGAGAGCGGCTGGAACTCGACTCCGAGCAGGAGCCCCTTCATGAGGCTGTACTCGACGCCTGCGACAGCGGCTGCCTTGATTCCGAACATCTGGCCGACCTTGCCGTTGGCAAGATAGACATGCTCAGGGAGTCCCTCTATGTCGTCATTTTTGTCCTCTGCATCCTGATAGATCTTGCCGGTGTATGGCTCCGAGACGCTGATGCGTCCCATCTGGAAGCCGACGGCAGCACCCAAGTATGGCTGAATGCGTGGGTTGGGCGTCACGAAGTAACGGTCAGTACCGAAGGTCACGAACCAGTTGTTGGTAACCTGGGCGTTGATGTAGTCCTGTGAAGGAATGATCATGTCAGGGACATTCTCGTAATCGCCTTCAACGAAGTCCTTCTTCGGTGTCGCGTTGTAATTGAGGCCCATCGTCACGTTCACGTCCCAGCAGTCGCTGAAGAAATACTTGATCTGTATTCCTCCGAGGTCAAGGAGACTGTGATTGTCCATGCCCTTGATGTTCAGGTAGCGGTTCAGGTTTCCGCTCTGGTCGGTGCTTCCGTTTGGAAGGCCGATTGAGCCGGAGGTGTTGGAGTAGCTTGGTATGAGGTAGGAGGTGTTCTCTTCGTAGAACCCGCCATAGTTGCCAAGCACCAGGTTGACCTGCCACTGACCTTTCTTGGGGCCGAACGTTTCAGCACACTTCTTGTTGCACTCCTTCTGTGCCATTGCTGGCACAGCGAGGAGTCCTAACATTAGTATTGTGCAAAGTTTTTTAATCATTAGACAGTATTCTAATTTTCAAAAATCGTTTAGTATCAACTATAAGTAAACCGATTGATTACTTAGAGATAGCAGCAACGTAGTCGTTGAGCTGGCTGAGGGCGAAGTCATAGCGAGCCTTGAGAGTCTCGAGCTTAGCCTTGGCCTGATCGAGTTCAAGCTGTTTCTGTGCTACAATATCGAACTCATCGTCAGCAAAGTAGCGATCAAGAGCCTTCTGAGCAGCTGCTACAGCAGCCTCTGCATCCTTGATCTTACCCTCAGAAGGTGTAGGTGCACCAGTTGAAGTATCATTCTTCTCAAACTTTTTAATCTCGCCCTTGAGCCATGCTGCTACCTTTGAGAAGTCCTTGACAGCAGGAGTATTACCCCAACTGATGTTCTGAGTAGTACCAGTTTCATCAACATATGAGAAGTTATAGTTAGCATAGTATGCATTGAGGATAGCCTGAAGGTCTGATGCAAGAGCATTATACTCAGTAACTGTTTCTTGGATCTTTGTAATCTCGTCATCAACTTCCTTGGTGAGGGCCTCTGCAGCCTTGTGCTTAGCCTGGTGCTCCTTCTTAGCTGGTTCGATTGCAGCGTAAGCCTCGTTGACAGCAGCAGTGTACTCAGCGATCTGTGCGAGCATTGCAGCCTTAGCCTCAGCAACCTTCTCCTTGAGAGATGCGATCTCAGCATTTACGCCTTGGAGGTTCTGGTGATCAGCAAGAATATCCTTAGCATCAACCAATATCTGGAGTGTTGATCCAACCCATTTAGTAAGCGCATTGCCATTCTCATCAGTGTAAGGAGATGTAGTCTTGTTGATCAAAGCTTCAGTGAGCTCTGTGTGACGAGCATTAGTTGTAGTAGTTACCATACCAGTA
>SFEH01000008.1 GCA_004557315.1 Bacteroidales bacterium | reverse complement strand
AAAACACATTATTGGAACAACAAAAAAAACGAATGAAAATCTGAAGTAGTATTTCAAATTTTGACAGAAAATCTGAAGTAGCACTCCAAAAAATCACTCGATTTTACTATATTGAATTATGATTACTGTATCTCCTCCCAGAAATCATCTGGCAGGGAGATTCACTCTCGCTTCGATTTTTGCTCTGCAAAGGTAAATCTTTTTTTGCAGTTGTCCAAAAAACGGGTAGTATTATTGTGTTTTTCAAAGAAATATTTTGGAAAATCGGAAAAGTAGAGTAACTTTGCCCATCTTACCAACACAACAAACAAAGACTGACTATGAGCTCTTCCATGAGAATAATTAAATTTGCTATATTTGTGATGTGCCTCACATCGCTTCTCGCGGCTTGCCTTTCGTGCTCATCGAGCAATGACACGAGCACCGATCCTACCGATGTCAAGATAAGCAACGAGCTGACTAACATGCGCATCATGAGCTTGGCTGAAGACCATGAGGGATTCATCTGGATTGGCACACAACGAGGACTGAACAGATGCAACGGTGACAACATCGACCAATATTTCTGCAATGATGAGCCATATTCGATTCCCGACAACCGCATCAACTGCGTATTCTGCGACTCGAAAGGGCGCATCTGGGTCACTACCAAGAACGGCATTGCGCGTTATACCGACCAAGACAAATTCGAGCAGATTCCGATAGCCGACAGCAACATCAACTGCAAGCAGTTGATCGAGAACAGCCGGGGCGACATCTTTGCCACTCAGACCAACAACATCCTGAAATACAACGCTGAGAGCAACCAGTTTGAGAAGGTCATCCTCAATGTCTCCGATATCGATGCATACCAGCAGAAACTCTGGGTCGATGAAGAAGACAACCTATGGGTGGTCGATGACAGAACGGTGGCAAGATACAGCACCACGACATTCAAGCTGCGCAACAAACTGGAACTGAAGTCCGAAACGGATATTCAGACCTCTGCCCTCATAGGGCGACAACTGTGGCTTGCCGATGCCGATGGTCTGCACATATATGACGTGATAGAGAATAAGTGGGTGGATGTGCCAGAAGCAATAGTCACACATCCGATGTACAATAAAGTAGGCCTCTTCTGCATCACTCCCATTGCCGACCATAAGATACTGTTCAGTTCGACACAAGGATTGTTTATCTATGATCCGGCAACAAGTTCGATGATGCATGAGAACGACGAGGAATTCCCATTCACTGCTCCAAAGTACAGAACATACCGTGCCTTCTGCGACTCGCACGGCAACCTCTGGCTCTCAGCCTTATGGCAAGGCTGCACATGCATCCAGATGTCGAGCCAGCGCTTCGACAGCCATGCTCCATTGGTCAATGCCATGCGCGAGAAGATGGTGGCATCGATGGCTGTCGATAAGCAGCAGAGACTTTGGATCTCGACTCAAGGCACAGGCATCTATGCCTACAACCTCACGACTCAACATTTTAGACACATCGACACCAAAGATATAGTCAATATCAACAAAATTAAGACAGCCAACACCTTCAGCAACAGAAACAACGTGGTTTTTGTTGACAGCAATGGCGACCTTTGGGTTTCGTTGACTCCGAGGGGTCTGTTGCAGCTTAGCATCAAAGGAGAAGAGATAGAACTGCTCAACTACTACAACCTGCCAATAGCAATCGTACTCAACGAAGACAAGGACGGCACGATATGGGCAGGCTGTTTCGGCAATTCCTACTTCTCGAAGCGCAAGGAAGCATCTGGGTTTGCAGAGCATCATCTGTTCAGCAACACCTTCAGCTATCTGTCCTGCATGGAAAAGCTGTCGGACGGACGATTTGCCACACTCGAACGCAAGGTCGGACTGCGCTACATCAACAGCGAGACACAAGAACAGACTCTTCCTGTCATCCCCGATTCGGTGATGCGCCGATGCATCATACGCAACACCTTCCTGCCAAGCGCATTGAGAGAAGGTCACGACGGACGGCTCTGGATAGGCACCGTCAGCAACGGACTGCTCTGCTATGACCCGAAGCTGAAGACACTTGAGAACATCAAGGGCGCGCCATGCGAGGACATTGCAGGTATAGAGATTGACAGCGAGGGCAATGTCTGGGTGAGCACTCAGAACGGAATGGGCAAATACAATATCAGTACAAAAAAATTCACCAACTATTATAGTACAGACGGATTGGGAGGCAATGAATTCTGCGACCGGTCGTCGTGCCTGCTCCCCGACGGCACCATCCTCTTTGGCGGCCCTCATGGCATCACTGCCTTCGACCCTCTGAAAGTGAGCGATGAGCAGACAGGCGAGATACGCCTGATTGACCTCAAGGTCAACAACCGCCTCGTGCGTCCAGGCAATGACAGCCCAATTGCCAAGCGCCTTGATCTGTGCGACTGCATAGTGCTGCAGCATAATCAGAACAACTTCAGCATCTCATTTTCAGCCCTCGACTTCAGCGAGGAAGAGCCATTCAACTACCAGTATAAGCTCAAGGGCTACCATGACACATGGGTAGAGGCAGGAGGCAACCGCGAGGCTCTCTATGCGAACCTCGAGCCAGGACGCTACACCTTCCATGCACGTATCACCAACAAGGACCGCGACAAGGTGATTGCCGAAACAAGCATCCCTGTAGTGATAGAGCCATCGTTGTGGGGCACATGGTGGGCACGACTGCTATATGTCGTCATAAGCCTTGTGGTCATCATCTACATCACACAACTCTATATCGGCATGCGCCGCGAGAAGAAGAACCGACTGCAGAGTCTCCGTGAGAAAGAGCAGGAGCATCGCATCAACCAGATGAACATGAACTTCTTTGCCAACGTGAGCCATGAGTTCCGCACTCCGCTCACAGTCATCTCGGGTCCTATCAGCCAGCTATATCACGACGAGAGCATACAAGGCGAACAGCACCGACTGCTCAAGGTGGTGAACCGCAGCGTGAACCGCATGCTGCAGCTCGTCAACCAGATGATGGACTTCCACAAGCTCGAAGAAGACAGCCTGAGGCTCGAGGTGAAACGACAGGATGTCGTGGGGCTGCTTAAGCAAGTGGCAGAGTTCTTTGCGGTCAATGCACGCGACAAGAACATCGAGTTCCGCACGCATGGACTGGAGGATATCTTCCTGATGTGGGCAGATGCCGACAAAATAGAAAAGATACTCAACAATCTCATTGGCAATGCAATGAAATATACGACTGCGGGAGGAAAGGTGGATCTCGGTCTTGATGTCATCTCTTGTCAAGAAGCACAGAGCCTCTTCCCCGGGGCCTCACTCATCTCTGACATGCAGTACGCAAAGGTCACTGTCAGCGACAACGGCTTGGGAATACCAGAAAAGCAGCGAACGAAGATCTTCGATCGTTACTACCAACTGCGCAACACTACGCAAGAGGGCAAGTCGAACTGGGGTACAGGCATCGGACTGTACTTCACCAAGCGTCTCGTCGGCCTGCACCATGGACACATCAGCGTGTTCGACAATCCTGAAGGACAGGGTTCGTGCTTCTGCTTCATCGTGCCTGTCGGACAGACAGCCTACAGCGACGACGAGATAGGCAGTAGCAACCTCTCGCAATCGTCGCTCTTCCCACTTCAGGACATCGACAGCAGCGAACAGCATGAGACCACGGGCGAAGAGACATCAGACAAGCCTCATCTCGTAGTGGTCGATGACGATGTGGAAGTCATCCATTATCTCAAGCTTCTGCTGAGCAAGGACTATCGTGTCACCTGCCGCTTCGATGCTACTACAGCCCTTGAGACCCTGCGCAATCAGGATGAAGAGGTCGATCTGATCATCTCGGACGTGATGATGCCAGGCACTTCAGGCTTCCAGCTATGCCAGCAGATCAAGGCCGATGACCAGCTCTGCCACCTGCCAGTCATCCTCGTGACTGCCAAGAACACCGTTCAGGATCAGATAGAAGGACTCAATGCAGGTGCCATGGCTTACGTCACCAAGCCTTTCGACCCTAACTATCTGCAGGCTCTCATCAAGCGACTGCTCGGCACACGCGACCAGACACGCAAGGCATTGCAGGAAAACACTCAGACCGATGCACTCGAAGAAAATGCCCTGTCTGCTCAAGACAAGGCATTCATGACCGAACTGTATAGACTGATGGAGGAAGAGCTCGCCAATCCTGACATGGACATCAACCGCATGACAGAGCTCCTGCACGTGTCGCGCTCGAAGCTGTATTACAAGATAAAAGGACTGACTGGCGAGAACCCAAGCACGTTCTTCAAGACCTATAAGCTCAACCGCGCAGCCGAACTGATACGCGAGGGCAAGTACAACCTTTCGGAAATCTCGCTCCTCACAGGATTCAATACTCTCTCGCATTTCTCAACGAGCTTCAAGCGACACTTTGGCGTTGCGCCGAGCGAGTATTGATTTGAGGTTTTAAGGTTTTGAGGTTATAAGGTTTTGAGGTTATAAGGTTATAAGGTTTTGAGGTTATAAGGTTATAAGGTAGCTCCGCGCCGTCAAAAAACCTTAAAACCTTATAACCTTAAAACCTTATAACCTCACTTAAGGAAGGCAAAAAATACGGCAAGGAGGACCAAAACAAATGCCACTATGTGGTTCCAATGTATAGGCTCGCCCTTGAAGACAGTGGCAACAATGACTGTGAAGATGATGAGCGACACTGCCTCCTGAATGATCTTGAGCTGCATCAGCGAGAATGGGCCGCCATTGATCTGCGAGCCGATGCGGTTGGCTGGGATCATGAACGAATACTCGAGCAATGCCATACCCCAGCTCATGAGGATGACAAGGATGAGCGGCCAGTCCTTGACCGATGGATGTAACTGCTGCAACTTGAGGTTGCCGTACCAAGCGAAGGTCATGAAGACATTCGATATAATCAGGAAAACGACTGTCAATAGAGCGCGCATAGTTTTTAGATTGTTTGGGAAGTTAAAGGAGATAAAGAAGATAAGGAAGATAAAGACAATAGCAGCATTGTCGATTCATTTCTATAAAAGATTACGGAGAGTATTTTCTAAAGACTTACATCATTTGTCTTTATCTCCTTTAACTTCTTTATCTTCTTTATCTTCCTAAAAAATAATAATTGTCATTTCTTTTTTTTATGATATTCCACAAGTCCTTCGATCGGCTCTTGGAGGAAAGTGCCTACCTGCAAGCCGTGGAGTGAAGCCACCTGACGGATGACATCCTGCAGATGGAAAGCGACGGAACCGACAAAGGAGATGCGATCTGTGGGTTCGGGCTGCAGACGCATGATATTGCGCTTGAAGAATGCCTCTACCCCATCGAACGCTATCTGATAGCAATAGCGGCGGTCGAGATGACGGCCGATGAAAGGTGCAAACGACGCAAGGTAGCGGTTGGGAAACTGACCCTGATAGACATGAACTATGGCACTCTCGGCCGTGATCTCACCAAACTCCTCCTCAAAGGCAGCGCGCGCTTTCTGCGGCATCTGGTCCTTGAGATAGTCGGACAGCACCCGACGACCAAAATACGCTCCACTGCCCTCATCACCAAGGATATAACCCAGAGCGCATGCCGTGCCCATATAGTCAGTCTCAGCATCGTAGAGAGCAGCAATCGAACCTGTGCCCATAATGCAGCAAATCTCAGTACCCAAAGCACGGCAGGCTCCAAGTAGGTCGCTTGCCACTTCGATATGAGTGTGAGGAGGCAGGACATGTGCAAGAGCCTTCTCAACCATAGCTATCCTTTCACCACTACAGCCTGCTCCATAGAAATACAAGGCATCGATGTCGCGGATGCCCACAGCGCTGAGCACCTCGTCGAGAGCTCCACTGATCTGCTGTGGCTTGGTATAGAGCGGATTGAGACCCATCGTCTGGCAAGGTCTCAGCACGGTAGGCGTGCCCTTATCGACCTCTGCCATCATCCACGTAGTCTTGGTGCTTCCGCTATCAGCAATCAGGATTGTCATTTCTTCTTGATTTTCAGCTTAAACGACTTCTTTGTTCCCTTGCTCTCGTTGTTGAAGACATCGACAGCCGTGATGATATAGGTATAGGTATTCGGCAATTCGACATTCTTGTCAACAAATGTCGGCTCATTGGTCTGTGCAATGAGATGTGAGCAATCGCTGACCTTCGCCTTTTCGCCCTTCGCAAAGCGATAGACATTGAAATATTTTGGCCTCTGGGCATAGTCGTCGGTCTCTTTCACCTTCCATGTGAGGGTAAGCAGATGGTTGGCGAGCGTAGCGTCGATGCTTTTCACCTTCTCGGGTGCTTTCTTGTCGAGATTGTCGAATGCAGGGAGCAGCGACTTATACTGAAACACACTGTTCCGAAGATAGTCGCGCACTCCAAACTTGTTGTCTTCGATCTGATAGGCATACCAGTAGCAGTTGCCCTTGACATTGCCTGCACCGTAAGCCTGACCCAGCTTTTGTGCAAAATGCCTGTGGCTCTGTGGCAATGACGGTGTCTTGCTGTCGGTAGCCAAGCCGTCGAGCGAACGTTCAATGCTCTGACCGATGTAGAGATGACAAGATTCAGGCACATTGTCGCTCCACCACTTGACAAGAGTCGAATAGTCGGCAAGCTTATGGCCTATCTCCCAATAGACCTGAGGGATGACATAGTCGATCCATCCGCTTCGAGCCCATAGAAGGACGTCGGCATAGAGATCGTCGTAGCATTGAGTGCCGCCTGTAGCAGATCCGCCTTCCCATGTGCGCTGGTTGCGGTAGATGCCAAACGGACTGATACCGAAACGCACCCAAGGCTTAAGTTTCTTGATGTCCTCGCCAACTGTCTTGATGAGGATATCGACGTTGCGGCGACGGAAATTGCCGATAGCATCGGGCTGGGTTGTGTCGATACCCATGGCAGGAGCATATGCAGCGAAAGCCTCTCGGTCGTCGAACTCCTTGCCAGGCACCGGATATGGATAGAAATAATCGTCCATGTGCAAGGCATCGACGTCATAGCGGCTCACAATGTCGCTGACCACCGCGCGAATGAAAGCACGGCTCTCTGGAAGTCCCGGGTTGAGATAGAGCTTGTCGTCGAACCTCACGAACCACTCTGGATGCTGACGGAAGAGATGCTGACTGTCCATCACGAGAGTCTTGCTTGCCGACATGCGGTAAGGGTTGATCCAAGCGTGGAACTCCATCTGACGCTCGTGACACAGTTCGATCATGAATGCCATCGGGTCCCAGACAGGCATTGGCGACTTGCCCTGCTTGCCAGTCAGGAATCGGCTCCATGGCTCATACTGGCTCTCGTAGAAAGCATCGCCCTCGGGACGCACCTGAAAGATGACGGCATTGAAGCCTGTGTCGTGCAGCATATCGACGAGCTTGGTGAGATAAGCCTGGCACTGCTCAGGACTCATGCGCTGGTAGCGATCCTGCCAAGCCGTCTGGATCCATGCACCACGGAACTCAGACTTTCCAGTCAGAGCCTCTGGCTCACTGTCTTTCTTCTTCTTTTTCTTTGCATCAAGGTTCTGAGGCAAGGCTGCAACAAGAACCAAGGCAAGAAACAGCAATATTAGCTTTTTCATTTATGAGTTATTAATATTTTTTTGGGGGGAGATAAAGGAGATAAAGGAGTTAAAGAAGATAAAGACAAAAGCTGCATTGTCGCTTCCTTATCATAAATTATGGAGAGTATTTTCTAAAGACTAACATCATTTGTCTTTATCTTCTTTAACTCCTTTATCTTCTTTAACTACTCTATGTAAGCGACTCACACCTTTTCTGAAAGCTCAAGCCAGCGCATCTCCTTTTCGTCGAGCAGGTCGATGACCTCCTGCATACGCTGGCCTTTGGTCAATAGCTCGTCGTTGGTGAGCGTTCCGCTCGACATTGCAGCTTCGAGTTCGGCCTTCTCAGCCTCCAGTGCAGGAAGGTCAGACTCGAGTTGCTTCAACTCCTCCCTCTCCTTGAAATTAAGTTTCGGGGCTTTCTCTGTCTTGACCTTCACAGTCTTGACCTCGGTCGTCTTCTCGGTCTTGTCGGGCAAGCCTTTGGCCTCAGCCTCTTTCAGTTCGCGCCATTCGCGATAGTCGGAGTAGTTGCCAGGATAATCCTGAAGTTCGCCATCGCCCTTCATCACGAGCAGATGATCGACCACCTTGTCCATGAAATATCGGTCATGGCTTACCACGATCACGCAACCTCCGAAGTTGGCGAGATATTCCTCAAGCACATTGAGTGTCACGATGTCGAGATCGTTGGTCGGCTCATCGAGGATGAGGAAGTTGGGCGAACGCATCAGCACTGTGCAGAGATAGAGCCGGCGCTTCTCACCTCCCGACAGTTTATACACATAGTTATATTGTTTCTCAGGCGGGAAGAGGAAGTTCTGGAGGAACTGCGAGACACCCATCTTCGAGCCATCGCTCATCTGCACATATTCGGCAATGTCGCGCACCACATCGATCACTTTCTTCTGGTTGTCGAACGTCATTCCATCCTGTGAGTAATAGCCGAAGCGCACTGTCTCGCCGATGTCGAAATGTCCTTTGTCGGGAGCGACCTGTCCGAGGAGCAGCTTCAGGAAAGTGGATTTGCCCGTGCCGTTGTTTCCTATTATGCCCATCTTCTCGTAACGAGCAAAGGTGTAGTTATAGTCTTTCAGGATGACCTTGTCGGGCTGGCCTGGTGTATGGCTCTCGAAGCTCTTATAGACATTCTTGGCAGTGAAGATCTTTGAGCCGATGTATGAGCTACGAGTTGCCAACCTCACTTCCATCTGCTCACGACGTCGCTTGGCACGCTGTTCGAGTTCGTAGAAAGCCTCGATTCGGCTGCGGCTCTTGTGGCCTCGCGCCTGAGGCTGACGGCGCATCCAGTCGAGCTCTTTGCGCAGGAGGTTGTTGGCACGGTCGATATTGGAGTTCTGCACGGCAATACGCTCCTCACGTTTCTCAAGATAATAGGCATAGTTGCCCTTGTAGGTATAGAGCGTGCGGTCGGCAAGTTCGACAATCCTGTTGCACACGTTGTCGAGGAAGTATCGGTCGTGGGTCACCATCAGGATCGTCATGCGCGTGTGGTTGAGATAGTCTTCTAGCCACTCCACCATCTCGAGGTCGAGGTGGTTGGTAGGCTCGTCGAGGATGAGCAGCTGAGGCTGATCGATGAGCACGTGAGCGAGAGCCAGACGCTTGCGCTGACCTCCGCTCATCTGGCTCACTGGCTGGTGCATGTCGGTGATCTTGAGCTTGGTCAGGATACGTTCGAGCTCGGCTGATGCCTGATTGCACACATCAGCCACCGTAGCGCCCTCTGGGAACTGCGGGTCCTGGCTCAGATACTCGACCCTGAGGTCGTTGCGATAGATCACGCTACCCTCGTCGTAACCCTCATCGCCAGCGAGGATGCTGAGCAAGGTAGTCTTGCCCGCACCATTCTTTGCGATGAGCCCCACACGGTCGCCCTCGCTGATGCCGAGCGAAATTTTCTCGAAAAGCACAAGGTCGCCAAACGACTTGGTGAGACCATCGACCTGTAAATATGAAACTGCCATCAGATGTTCAGATAAATCATAGATAACCCAATAAAATGCGCGCAAAGATAATGTTTTTTTCTCAGTTTAGGTGACAAATGGAAAAATATTTAATCAAAAAGCCAATTATTTTGCAATAACAATATGAACGTATAATTATTTTATTATATTTGCACATGTTTTTACATCGACAGCGTCGATAAGAACCCGATTTACAAACATAAAACCATTATAAAAACAATAAGTACAACGATGAAAAGTGCATTGCAAATCGCTCGCGCTGCATATCAGCCAAAGCTTCCAATCGCTTTGCGTGGCGCACTCAAGGCTGTAGAAGGTGAACCTACACAGTCAGTTGCAGATCAGGAAGAGGTACAGAAGCTCTTCCCTAACACATACGGTATGCCATACCTCAAGTTTGAGCCAACAGACGAGGCAATGGCTAATACTCAGATGAACGTCGGAGTTATCCTTTCAGGTGGTCAGGCTCCTGGCGGACACAACGTCATCTCTGGTCTCTTCGACGGTATCAAGAAGCTCAATCCTGAGAACAAGCTCTACGGCTTCCTTCTCGGTCCTGGCGGTCTTGTTGACCACAAGTACATAGAGCTCACTGCTGACATCATCGACGAATACCGCAACACTGGTGGTTTCGACATCATCGGTTCAGGTCGTACAAAGCTTGAGAAGAAGGCTCAGTTCGACAAGGGTCTTGAGATTCTTCAGGCTCTCGACATCAAGGCTCTCGTAATCATTGGTGGCGACGACTCTAACACCAACGCTTGCGTACTCGCTGAATACTATGCTCAGATCGGTGCTGGCGTACAGGTTATCGGCTGTCCAAAGACTATCGACGGTGACTTGAAGAATGATGCTATCGAGGCTTCATTCGGTTTCGACACAGCTACTAAGGTATATTCTGAGGTTATCGGCAACATCATGCGCGACTGTAACTCAGCCAAGAAGTACTGGCACTTCATTAAGCTCATGGGCCGTTCAGCTTCACACGTTACTCTCGAGTGCGCACTCCAGACTCATCCAAACATCACCCTCATCGGTGAGGAGGTTGAGGCAAAGAACCAGACTCTCGATGATGTTGTAACATACATCGCTGAAGCTGTCTGCGACCGTGCAAACCTCGGCATGAACTATGGTGTTGTCCTCGTTCCAGAAGGCCTCATTGAGTTTATCCCTGCTATCAAGAAGCTCATCGCTGAGCTCAACGACATGCTTGCTGCCAACCAGGCAGACTTTGACCTCGTATCAGACGACCACAAGATTGACTACGTTCTTGCTCACCTCTCTGACGAGAACGCTGCTATCTTCCGCAGCCTCCCACTCTCAGTATCACGCCAGCTCGCCCTCGAGCGCGACCCACACGGCAACGTACAGGTATCGCTCATCGAGACAGAGCAGCTCCTTGCTGAGATGGTTGAAAAGAAGCTCGCTGAATGGAAGAAGGACGGCATCTACACTGGCAAGTTCGCTACTCAGCACCACTTCTTCGGCTATGAAGGCCGTTGCGCAGCTCCTTCTAACTGGGATGCTGACTACTGCTACAGCCTCGGTTTCAACGCATCAATGCTGATTGCTGCAGGCAAGACTGGTTACATGTCATCAATCAAGAACACATTCAAGCCTGTTGACGAATGGGTAGCAGGAGGTATTCCTATCACTATGATGATGAACATGGAGAAGCGTAATGGTGAGATGAAGCCTGTAATCCGCAAGGCTCTCGTAGAGCTCGGAGGCAAGCCATACAAGTACTTCGTGCGTCACCGCACTGAGTGGGCTCGCAACACTGACTTCGTTTATCCTGGTCCTATCCAGTACTTCGGTCCATCTGAGGTTTGCGACCGTCCAACTCTCACATTGACTCTCGAGCAGGAGTAATCCTCCTCTTTGACGATAATCATCAGGCACGCTCTATTTCAGGGCGCGCCTTTTTTGTGTCCGCTTCATTCGGGCAACAAGAAAAATACACGCACAAAAAAGCCTGCAAGAAATCACTTCTTACAGGCTCCACATTAATCCACAAAATTTATCAAACAATCATAGTATCATCGTATGAAGAAAAACATGCATATCACAGGAAAGCACCTGTCTTGAGGACATTGCTGACCTTTGTGCTCTGAGCTGCTACTTCAGTGGTGAGTTCAGCGCGAATGTCACGGCTTGAAGCACCGATATGGAGCTGATATGCACCAGCCTCAACTACCCATGCTGACTCAGCCTCGCAGAATGAAGCGAGATCGGCAACTGCAACAGTGAGAGTCACTGTCTGAGACTCACCAGCATTGAGAGCCTTAGTCTTAGCGTATGCCTTGAGTTCCTGAGCAGGCTTGTCGAGCTTGCCTGAAGGTGCAGTGACATATAGCTCTACGACCTCCTTGCCAGCCACCTTGCCAGTATTCTTGATATCGACTGTGACAGTGATGTTCTTGCCATCGTTCATTACGTTAGCATTGCCATATTCGAATGTAGTATAGCTCAAGCCATAGCCGAAAGGATAAGAGACAGCGAGCTTCTGAGTGTCGAACCAGCGATAGCCGACATAAATACCTTCCTCGTAGTTAGTCCAGTCGTAAGTTGACACAGGAGCTTTCTCTTCTGCCTCCTTGCCCATGAATGTGCTGAAGTCAACCTGGAACTGCTCAGCACGAGGGAAGTTCTCGCTCGACTTGTGGTCGTTGAATGTGTTAGGCCAAGTCATTGTGAGCTTGCCTGAAGGAGACTGCTTGCCAGTGAGAACATCGGCAACAGAGTTACCGCCTTCCTGACCAGCCTGCCATGCGAGAAGGATAGCGTCAGGAGTGTTCTTCCATGACTGAGTCTCAATGACACCACCGATGTTGAGCACAACGATCACCTTCTTGCCAGCAGCCTTGAATGCCTTGCTGACCTGTGCAATGAGCTTCTGCTCCTCAGCTGAGAGGTTGAAGTTATCGACTGTACGATCGAGGAACTCTCCAGAGATGCGACCAAGGGTGATGATGGCAGCATCGTTGGCCTTGACAGCAGCAGAAAGCTCGGCTGCTGAAGGTATGAGCTCAGCTGGAAGTGGCTGTGGGAGGAATGCAGCGAGGAAGTTGGCACTGTCTTTCTTAGCAGCTTCCTTCTCTGCAGCAATCTTCTCCTGATATGCGATATATTTTGCCTTGACATTCTCATCGACCTGAATACCTGCGTTATTGAGACCATCGAGGAGGCTAACAGTATAAGCACGGTTCACGTTGCCTGAGCCAGTACCGCCAGCGATGAAGTCGTAAGAAGTGATGCCGTAGAGAGCCATCTTCTTGACATCCTGTCCAAGAGGAAGTGTATTGTTCTTGTTCTCGAGCAACACCATACCCTCGGCAGCACACTGACGAGTGACTGCGGCATGAGCCTCAAGCTGAGGCTTGTTGCTGTACTGATAGCCCTTGAAACGAGGAGTGCGCACGATATATTCGAGGATGCGCTTTACGTTGCGGTCGAGGTCAGCCTGGGCAAGAGTGCCATTGTTGACACCATCGATGATGTCGTGATACTGTGAAGGACGGCCTGGCTGAAGCATATCATTGCCAGCGTGCATCTGAGCGACAGCATCCTTGCCGCCAAACCAGTCGGTCATGACTACACCCTTGTAGCCCCAGTCCTCGCGCAGTACAGTCTCAACGAGTTCTGGCTCCTCAGAAGTATATGTACCATTGATCTTATTATAAGATGTCATTACTGTCCATGGGTCAGACTCCTTGACAGTGATCTCGAAGCCCTTGAGATAGATCTCGCGCATGGCACGAGTAGAGATACGTGCATCGTTGCCTGTGCGGTTGGTCTCCTGATTGTTGAAGGCGAAGTGCTTGATAGAAGTACCTACCTGCTGGCTCTGGATACCGCGCACGTAAGCAGCAGCTGTCTTACCAGAGATGAGCGGATCCTCAGAATAATACTCGAAGTTACGTCCGTTCAATGGGTTACGATGGATGTTGAGAGCTGGAGCGAGGAGAACGTCAGCACCATACTCGCGCACCTCTTCACCGATACTCTTACCTACTTCCTCAACGAGTTCCTGATTCCATGTGCTTGCGAGGAGTGTACCGATTGGGAAGTGAGTGCAGTAATAAGTCTGGTCGTCACCCTCACGGGTTGGGCTGATACGAAGACCAGCAGGTCCATCGGCCAACACTGTTGCAGGGATGCCGAGACGTGGGATAGCATGAGTTGAACCAGCAGCACCTGGCACAAGCTCAGCCTGAGCGCCGATAGTGGCAGAGAGGCCTTCCTCACCACTGTCCATACCTACACCGACCACGAGGGCAGCCTTCTCTTCGAGAGTCATTGCCGCTACAATCTTGTCGATGTTGTTGTCCTGAAGCTTGAGCTCCTTCTCGCCACAGCTTACCAGCATTGTTGTAGCTGCAGCAGCCATAATCAGTTTTTTCATACTAATCTTTTATTTGAATATCTTCTGTGAAAAGTCGATGAAATATGTGCGCCAGTTGCGCCAGATGTGACCACCTTCAGTCTCTACATATTCATATGGATAGCCATGCTCGTCCATATACTTGAGCATACCATCGTTGGCAGCCTTGAGGAAATCGGTCTTGCCGATAGCTATGTAATAGAGATATGGCTTGTTCTTCTTGCTGAAGAGATTGGCCATCTGCTTGTCGAAGTCAGCATAAACAGGGCTTGCGCCTGCCTCATCCTTTCCGCGACGTCCGTCACCTGCGCTTGCACCAGAGAAGAGACCTACATAGCCATATTCGCCTGCATAGTACTTTGAGATGTGCTCAGAATGGAACGAACCCATAGAGAGACCGGCTATGGCGCGATGCTTCTTGTCGTTGATGGTGCGGAAGTGCTTCTCGATATACTTACGGATCTCAGGGAAAGAGAGCTCGAAAGCGGCCTCCTTCATGCCTGACTTCACGCCACCCATCACCATCTCTGGCTGCTTGAAGCCGCCAGGAGCCTGACCTGCAGCTGCCTGCTCATAGGCATTGCCATTGGTCATTACGAGAATCATAGGCTCAGCCTTGCCTGTAGCAATGAGGTTGTCGAGCACCTGAGTGACACGTCCCTGAGTGAACCAAGCCTCCTCGTCACCTCCACTGCCGTGAAGCAGATAGAACACCGGATAGCGCTTGCCGTTGTCCTCATAGCCAGCAGGAGTATAGACAGTCATACGTCGCTTCATGCCGAGCGAAGGAGAGTCGTACCAGCAGGTGCGCACTGTTCCGTGAGGAACGTCGTTGACAGAGAAGAGATCGCCCTGGTCGCCCTTTTCGCGAGTGATGATGAAATAGTTGGTAAGAGTCTTGACATCGCGGTTGACAAACACGTTCATCAGGTCAAGTTCCTTCTTGCCATCGATGATGAAATTGTAAGTATAGTAGTTGGCATCGAGAGGAGCGGCTGTGGTATATTCCCACACTCCATCCTTACCCTCCTTGAGGTCGGCAGGCACATTGATAGCCCACTTGCCCTGTGGAGTGTCGATGAGAGTCTCAGGAAGGAAGTCACCGCTCACCTGAACAGATACTGCCTTTGGTGCACGAACTCGGAATGTCACGGTATTATCTGGATGGATCTCAGGAGAAGCCAATTCTCCGCCACCCCAGAGAGCCTGCTGTGCGTACATTGTTCCGCATAACATCATTGCTGCTGCAAATAGGATCTTTTTCATAGGATTATAAATTAATGAGTACGACAAAGTTATAGAATAGATTGAAAGTTTTCAAGAAAACACAGGGAAAAATATTCTCCAAGGAGCAATATTATCCAAATATTATACTTTTCCCTTGTTTTCTTGCCAATATCAAGACGGTTTACTTAAACAGACGAGGTGCGAAGTCATCAAGGTAGATACGCCAGTTGCGCCAGATGTGGCCACCGTCGGTCTCCTTATATACGAACGGATAACCCTTTGCTTCGAGTTTTGCCTTGAACTCCATATTGTCCTTGTAGAGGAAGTCGGTGTTGCCGATGGCGATGTAATAGAGTGCAGGACGGTTCTTCTTGCTGAACTGGACATCGAGCTTCTGGTCGAAGTTTTCGTAGATCTCCGACACACCGCTCTCACGGTTGATGGCAGCAGAGAAAAGACCAACGTAGTTGAACATCTCAGGATACTGCTTAGAGATGTGGCAAGAGTGGTATCCGCCCATTGACAGGCCACCGATAGCACGGTACTTCTTCTGAGCCTTTGTGCGATAGGTCTTGTCGATGAACTTCACGATCTCAGGGAAGCAGGTCTCGAATGTGCCTTCCATTGTCTTTGGCAGCTGCATTGTCACAGGTATCATACCCTCTGGACCTTCGCCAGGAGCTGCACGCTGAGAGATATTGCCATTGGTCATAACCACGATCATTGGTTCGGCCTTACCCTCAGCGATAAGGTTGTCGAGTATCTGTGTTGCACGACCCTGAGTCAGCCAAGCCTCCTCATCACCACCGATACCGTGGAGGAGATAGAAGACAGGGTAGCGCTTGCCAGAAGTCTCGTAACCTGCTGGAGTATAGACTGTGAGTCGGCGATCGATACCTTCGTGAGCCGAATGGTACCATATCCTGCTCACTGTTCCGTGAGGTACGTCATTGACCTTGAAGTGGTTGGTGAGCTCATTGCCATCGACCAAGAGGATGCTCGAAAGGTTATTGATGTCGCGGTTGACATAGACATTGGCAGGATCTATTATAGTCAGACCATCGACCTTGAATGTATAGGTATAGAGTTCAGGAGCAACTGGAGTTGGAGTTGTAAACTCCCATACTCCATCCTTGCCTTCCTTAAGCTGAGCAACGCCCGGAGCATCGAAAGTTCCGAAAGGAGTCTCGATTTTCTGAGTTGGCAGGAAGTCACCAGTCACCTCAACCTTCACAGCCTTTGGAGCCTGCAGACGGAAAGTGACAGTCTTGTCGGCATTGATCTCAGGCGACTTGACCTGTGCAGGACCGAAGAGGTTCTGCTGAGCAAAAGTAGCAGTTGCTGCCATGAGAACAACTGTCAGAATTGCAATCTTTTTCATTTTGAAGGAGAATAATGTGTTTCGTTATGATAATATTCAGAAGATAAAGAAGCATTGACAAATCGGACAACCATCTTATGTTACCACTTATCAAACAAACAATTTATCTGTTTTTGTCCGAGCAGTTGTTCTGTTACTTCTTTATCTTCCTACACTACATAATTTTATCAATCCCAACCTGGGTTCTGCTGAATATTAGAATTCATCTTAACCTCCTTGAAAGGAATTGGGAGGAGTTCGTGCTTGCCTGCCTTGTAGCCATACTTCGATGGATCGTTGTTGGCCTTTGTATCCCAAACTATACCATCCTTGGTAGTAGTAGGAATGCGCTCACCCTGCTTTGCGAGAAGATCCTTTGCAATACCCCAACGCTGGATATCCTGATAGCGAACACCTTCGCCACAGAGCTCACAGCGCTTCTCGATCTGAATATCGGCGAGAGTACAAGAAGAGAGAGGGGCCTCCTTTGCACGAGCACGTACCACATTGAGATACTCTGTTGCCTTAGCATTGTTTGACTGAACATTTGCTTCAGCTGCGAGGAGATAGACCTCAGCAAGACGCATCCAACGATAGTTATTGCAGTAGCTCATTGGACCATAGCCACCCCAGTTCATCGTGTCGAAACCAGCACGCCACTTCCACATGAAAAGACCTTCAACGCCATAGAAGTTACCCATGATCTTGAGGCCAAGCTCGTCTTCAAGCTGCTTTGCTGTCTTCATTGTTTGGTTGAGACGGTAACCGTCCTCGCCCTCAAGCTTCACGAAGTCAGCATAGAGCGAACCTGTTGGGTTATAGAAACCATAGTCCTGACCTGACTGATAGCTTAATGAGTTATGATCGACATCTGGGTTACCAGGGAATCCCTTGAAGCCAGAGAAATCGAAGTAAGAAGCACGCCAGCGGAGCATACAACCTACGATGGCAAACTGCCAGTTGTTCATATCGTTGGCAGCCTGAGTCTCGAAGAGTGACTCGCAGTTGTTCTTGGCACGATACTGAATCACGTTCTCGTAAGCACCGTCATAGAGTGCATAGTTAGGATTGTTGAGCACCTGATCGAAGCTTGCAGCAGCCTCGGCAGTCTTGCCTGCAAAAAGCTGAACCTTACCGAGAAGAGCCTGAGCGTAAGCCTTGCTCATGCGCCACTGATTGGCATCACCTGCCAAAGAAGACTTCTCGTAGAGCTTACCAGAAGATATTGCCTCGGTGAGATCCTGGATACAGAATGCATAGAGGTCAGCAGCAGTACTGTTTGGCTGAGCATATTCAGATGGCTCGAGCACATGGTCAACCAATGGAGCGTTGCCCCACATAGAAGCAAGTTCGAAATACATCAAGGCACGAGCAACCTTTGCCTCGGCACGAGCACGGTCACCTATTGCCGACTGACCTTCAGCCACACGGTCGAGGATGATATTTGCACGGTTGATGGCTGTGTAGTAGCCCTGGAACCAGCTGAGGAGAGCATCGAGGTCAGAAGAGAAACGATACTCGTTGAGCTGCTCGTAACCACCGTTGTCACCACGCTGACCGCCACCGCACCAGAAGTCGCCATCGAGGAGAGCCTTGAGAGCGAAAGACTCTATGCCACGGTTGTGCAACTGACTATAGATTTCTGCAACACCAGCCTCAATCTGCTCATCGGTCGAATAGTAGGTATCATAATTCTGGACACCATGCTGGTCAATCTCAAGTTTGTCTGTACATGAAGCAGTAGCTCCAGCAAGAAGACCAGCCACTATCAATGATTTATATGAAAATTTCATCGTATTCTATGTTTTAAAGAGGTTAGAATGAAACGCTTGCACCAAAGACAAGCTTCTTAGATGTTGGGAACACACCCTTGTCGAGACCCATTGCACTGCCTGTACCAGTTGTCTCTGGGTCGAAGCCAGGATACTTGGTGAAGCAGAAATAGTCTTCGAGTGAGCCGTAGATGCGCACATTGTCGATAGCAATCTTCTTAGTCCACTGCTTTGGAAGAGTATAACCGAGCTGAATCTGCTTGATCTTGAAGTATGAGCCATCATAAACCACTGCATCTGACATGAGGTACTTGTCGTAGTCGGTAGCACCAGCACGAGGCTTAGTACCCTGCTTGTTCTGCTCTGTCCAACGGTCGTCGGTGAATTCTGTGAGACGGTTGGTTGGGTAGTCAGCACGGTTGATGAGACAGTAGATGTCGTTGCCAGCTGCACCTGAACCGAAGACGATGAAGTCGATACCCTTGTAAGAAGCATTGAATGTGAGACCATAGTTCATTGTTGGCATACCCTTACCGATCTCAGTCTTATCCTCAGGACCGACCTGACCATCGCCATTCACATCATAGAACTCTGGGTTACCAGTGTTAGCATCGATACCCTTGAACTTATATCCATAGAAGTACCATGCTGGGTGGCCAACCTCGAAACGAGTAACCTCGCCATTGACATGGAATGTTGCACCTGCAATACCGTTGCTGAGTGATGGGTGGATATAAGTTACCTCGTTCTTGAGTGTTGAGAGGTTAGCGCGAACACCATACTTGAAGTCGCTGCCAATCTGATCCTGCCAGCCAAGCTCGAACTCAAGACCACGGTTCTCAATGTCACCTGCATTGATAGGAGAAGCTGTGAGGCCATTGATGAAAGAAGGAGAAGCACCTGTTACGATAAGATCCTTAGTCTTCTTGAGGAACCAATCGGCTGTGAAAGAGAGACGGTTATCGAGGAAACGCATATCGATACCGATATTTGTCTGCTCTGAAGTTTCCCACTTGAGCTCGTTGTTACCAGCAGAAGAAGGAGCGTAAGTACCGACGTAACCAAAGTCAGAAGAATTTGGATTAGTAGGATAGTTGCCAGTTGAAGCGATAGTCTTGGCATACATATAGTTGCCGAGAGAAGCGATAGAACCATTCTGACCCCAAGATGCGCGGATCTTCATGAAATCGAGCCAGTCGCGAGTGTTCTCCATGAACTTCTCCTGCGAGATAGTATAACCGAGCGACACACCATTGAAGAAGCCCCAGCTATTGTCAACAGGAAGGATTGAGCTATCGGCAGCATCAGCACGGAAGTTGTACTGTACGAGATACTTGCCCTGATAGTCATAAGAAGCACGACCGAAGAAACCGAGCTTGCGGATGTACATAGCCTCACCACCAGAAACCGACTTGGTTGCAGTTGGAGTAGCATAAGCAATGTACCAGAAGTTTGGATCGTCCTGCTTTACGCCATAGTCGCCATCCTTACCGTTTGTACCACCAGAAACGCCGAACGTACGGTTCTCGCTGAATGAGCTTCCGACCATCACGCCGAGATTGTGCTTGCGGTCGATCGACATATTCCAGTTAGCGAAGTTCTCCCACTGATAATATACAGTGTTGTTGTTGCCCGCGCTGAGGTTCACGTAGTTCTGACTTGTCTTCTCCGAACCATAGTGGTCACGGCTAACGCCATACGACTCGCTGTTGCTCATCTGATAGCTGAGACGAGATGTGATAACGGTATTTGGAATAGCTGTCAAGTTAAGAGCTGTAGTACCGTTGAGGTTGAACAGGCGGTTCTTTGTGAAAGAGCTTGCACGCGAGATGAGAGGGTTGCAACCTTCGAGGGTCACGAATGGAGAGATACCATAGAAGCGGTTCTCATCAGGGCCATAGAGACGAGGTCCTGTGCCAGCCTGCCACTTGTCGTATGCCAGTTTCATTGAAGCAGGCATGTCATCAACAGTATAATATGGCTTGGTCATTGGGTCGAACTGAAGAGCAGTGAGGAAGGTAGAACCATACTCTGAACCCTCGCCTACCGACTGAATCTTCATGTGTGAGATCTGGTTGTTGGTCATCACGTCGAGCCAAGGCTTGATCTTCCATGTTGCATTGATCATACCTGTGAGACGGCGGAAGGTATCCTGATTGCCTTTTACAGTACCGTTGTTGTCGAGATATGAGCCAGAGAGATAGATTGAGCCCTTGTCAGAACCAGCAGAGAAAGTCACGTTGTGACGCTGCATCATGCTTGTCTCGAAAAGCTCGTCAATCCAGTTGGTGCTGGTCTTGCCATCCCAGTTCTGGTCGATTACCGACTGTGCGATGATGTTACTCTCCTTTACATAGTAGTTAATGAATTCCTCTGAATCCATGAGTTCAGGTGTACGTGCGATGCTCTGACGAGTGATCTGCATGTCATACTTGATCTGACCTGCACCCTTACCCTTCTTTGTTGTGATAAGGATTACACCGTTACCAGCCGAAGCACCATAGATAGCTGCCGAAGCACCATCCTTCAATACTTCCATTGACTCGATATCGTTAGGGTCGATACCGCGGATGCTCTTTGCAATACGTCCGTCGATGACATAAAGAGGATCAGAAGCACCGTTTGAACCGACACCACGGATGCGGACTGTTGCCTGACCGCCAGGGCCTGCTGAACCAGAGAGCTGAACACCAGCTGTCTTACCCTGCAATGCCTGAGAAGCATCAGTAATGGTACGAGCCTGCATGTCTTCGCTCTTCACTTGGCTTACTGCACCTGTGAGCGATGATTTCTTCTGCACGCCATAACCTACTACGATTGTCTCCTCGAGAGTTTTGCTGTCCTCTTCGAGAGTGACGTTCATGTTAGCTGCAGCCTTGAGCTCCTGTGAAGTGAAACCCACGAAGCTGATCACGAGGGTTGCACCCTTGTTGACTGTCAGTTCGAACTTACCGTCAAGGTCAGTCGTACAACCATTGGTTGTGCCTTTTTCAACTACAGAGGCGCCAAGTACAGGGTCTCCAAAATTGTCAATCACGACACCAGACGCTTTTGTCTGGCCCATTGCCATTACTGGGAACAGCAATGCAAGACAAAGCATTGAAAGGATCGAGCGGAAGGTTCGTCCCTTGCTACTTAATAATGTCTTCATGCGTTAAGTTGTTTTGTTTAGTTGTGTATAAAAATGGTTTTGTTGTCACGTTGCAAAGTTAGCAGAAACGTGTGTTCTGCACGTTTCTGCATTGTCCAAATATGCTTGCAGATTTGTGCAAATGTTTGGTGTTTTGTGCAAAATCAGCGTTTTACCATAGGATGAACGGCGATTTTCTGCTGTGGAGGCATTGCGTTATTCACTTTTTCGATGCGAGCCTTAGCCACTTTCTGCACTGTGCTGCACTTGACATTTGCCGATGAAGCTGCTGCCATGAACTCATAGTTACCCTTGTCGAGTCGCCATGCCGAAGCCTTCTCGTCGAACGATGCCATGTCCATCAGGTTCCAGCTGAGTGTCATCACTTCGCTCTCACCTGGCTTGAGACTGCGTGTCTTGCCGAATGCCTTGAGTTCCTTGGCTGGCTTGTCGAGCTTGCCCTTTGGAGCCTTGACATAAGCCTGTACTACCTCGCGTCCTGCCACCTTGCCTGTGTTGGTCACCTTGACCTGCATCTCGCACTTCTCGCCATTGATGGCCGAAGCGACTATCTCATAGTCGAAGGTTGTGTATGACAAGCCGAAGCCGAATGGGAAAGCTACCTGCTTGCCGAAGGTGTCAAAGTAACGATAGCCGATATAGATGCCTTCCTGATATTCTGTATAATCGACGTTGCGCACGAGTTCAGGTGCTGCCTGACGCTGTGCACGCTCTGCTGCATCTTTCTCGCTGCCTCCGCTGAATGCCTTGAAGAAAGAGCTCATGTCAAACTCATAGTCGGCTGGGAAGTTGTCGTCGGCTGGTGCATCACCGTATGCCACTTGCCATGTCATTGGCAGACGACCACTTGGGTTGACCTTGCCCGTAAGCACGTCCATCACGCTGTTGCCGCATTCCTGACCCGGCTCAAAGGCACAGAGGATGGCATCGGCATATTGGCAGATTGGAGCAGTCTCGATAGGGCCACACACGTTGAGCACAGCCACAACCTTCTTTCCTGCCTTATGATAAGCCTCTCCTACCACCTTGAGAAGATCCTTCTCGGCATCGGTGAGGAAGAAATGCTCGCGTCGGCGGTCGGCACCCTCACCGCTGGTACGTCCGAAGGTGATGATGGCAATATCGTTGTTCTTGACGTTCTCGGCAAGTACCTCGGCCGATGGCACCCACTCTCCTGCACGCAATGGAGCAGTGATGCTGAATGCCGGACGACCCTGAGGATAGTTCTCCTTGTCTTTATCTGCAATATGCTTCTTATAGGTCTTGGCAAGGCTCATGTCGGCCTTCATGCCTGCATTTCTCACAGCCTCGACCATACCTACAATATATGGCCCGACGTTTGTTCCACCAAAGCCCATGGCTGCCGGCACCATGTCGTAGCTTGTGCATCCATAGAGAGCGATATTGCTCACGCCACTGAGAGGAAGCGTTCCTTCATTGTTCTGGAGCAATACCATACTCTCAGCACCGAGCTGGCGCACGAGCTTGGCATGACCCTTGAGGTCGGTCTCGTTTGGATAGACATAGCCGTTTGGGGTGTGGCACTTGAGCACGAACTCGAGAGTGCGCTTCACGCTGAGGTCGATGAGTGCCATGTCGAGGCTGCCGTCCTTTGCTGCATTGAGTATTGCCTCACGCTGCCTTGGCTGACCAGGCTGAAGCATGTCGTTGCCTGCCTTGATGCTAGCCACTGCATCCTTGCCTGCGTTCCAGTCGCTCATCACCAGACCGTTCCATCCCCACTCGTCGCGGAGGATTGTCTCGGTGAGATCGCGATCCTCACAGGTGTATTTGCCCTGAGCTCGGTTGTATGCCGTCATGATCGACCAAGGATTTGACTCCTTGACAGCAATCTCGAAATTCTTGAGATAAAGCTCGCGAATGGCACGCTGTGAGAGGCGCGAGTCGTTGTTGTTGCGGTTGGTCTCCTGATTATTGATGGCGAAATGCTTCAGGCAGGTACCTGTACCCTGGCTCTGGACACCGTTGATATAGCCAGCTGCCATCTTACCTGCCAATACAGGGTCTTCTGAATAATACTCATTGTTTCGTCCACAGAGAGCCGAACGCATCAGGTTGATACCAGGAGCAAGGAGCACGTCGAGTCCGAAGTCGCGCACCTCAGCACCAATTGCCTCACCAATCATAAATGCCGACTGCTGGTCGAAGAGAGCAGCCACATTAGTAGAAGAAGGGAACTCTGTAGTGATGTAGGTCTTGCTGTCCCAGTCGCGTGTCTTGGTCATGTGCAGACGATGAGGGCCATCGGCAAGGTAAGCTGATACTATACCCAGGCGGGCATTGTCACGAGTCCGACCTGCTGTGCCAGGGAATTTCACCTCCTCGCCCATAGCCATACCACAGCCGATTAGCATATCGACCTTCTCTTCGAGAGTCATGGCATTAATCACTTCGTCAATGTTGTTAGCATTGAGTTTTGGCTGAGCCATGGTCACCTGCATCGAGGCAAGTGCACCCACAGCGACAGCACCAAACAGTCTTGTTACATTACTTTTCATTTTGGGTGTATGTTATTATGTTGTCAATTTTTGTTTTGGTGCTGCAAAGTTAGCCGTTTCTCATGGTCTGGTGGTTTTCTCTTCGTCCATATCCAGTTTCATATTGGTTCAAAAATTTGTCAAAATTGCCAAATTACACAAAAATAATAGCAAAAAATGCAAAAAAAATCCTCCATCTGTCCAAAAACCCTGGACAAATGGAGGAATATTGAGCTTAAGAGCTGTATCTGTTATCAGAGGTATTGAGCCATCTCATCGGCTACTTTCTTTGCCTCCTGACCAGCCACCTCGGCGAAGTTTTCGGTCTTGTCGGCATAGATGATTGCACGCGAGCTGTTGACAATGAGTCCGCACTTGTCGTTCATGCCGTACTTCACAACCTCAGCAAGACTGCCACCCTGAGCACCGATGCCTGGGACAAGGAGGAAACTGTCTGGAGCGATGCGACGCACGTCCTCGAAGAGCTGACCCTGAGTAGCACCCACCACAAACATCATCTGGTCGGTAGTGCCCCACGTCTGTGCCGTGCGAAGCACCTTCTCGAAGAGACGCTCATCTGAGCCGTCGCAAGTCGTAAGCTGGAAGTCGTGGCTACCCTTGTTGCTTGTGAGAGCGAGACAGATCACCCACTTTCCCTCATAGCCAAGGAATGGCTTCACGCTGTCCTCACCCATGTATGGAGCCACAGTCACAGCATCGATGTCGAGATGCTCGAAGAAGCTGCGGGCATAGAGCATGCTTGTATTGCCAATGTCGCCACGCTTGGCATCGGCGATGATGAACTGCTCAGGATATGTCTCGCGAATATACTTCACGGTCTTCTCAAATGCTATCCAGCCCTCCACGCCAAGGCTCTCATAGAAAGCGAGGTTTGGCTTATAGGCGATGCAATAAGGCTCAGTTGCGTCGATGATTGCCTTGTTGAAAGCAAAGATTGGATCTTCTTCCTTGAGAAGATGCTCAGGAATCTTCTTAATGTCTGTGTCAAGACCCACGCAAAGGAATGTCTTCTTGGCCTTGATCTGCTTGAATAGTTGTTCGCGATTCATTTTTTTAAGGTTTTGAGGTTATTAGGTTTTAAGGTTTTAAGGTTTTCTGACAGCGCGGAGCTACCTCATAACCTTACAACCATAAAACCCCATAACCTTATGAATAATTACTTGATATACTCACAACCCATGTAAGGGACGAGGGCAGCAGGGATACGGATACCATCTTCTGTCTGGAAGTTCTCGAGGATTGAGGCAACAATGCGAGGGAGGGCGAGAGCCGATCCATTGAGAGTGTGGCAGAGCTCAGTCTTCTTTGTCTCGCTGTTGCGGTAGCGGCACTTCAGACGGTTGGCCTGGTATGTATCGAAATTACTTACTGAAGAAACCTCAAGCCAGCGGCCCTGTGCCTCAGAATAAACCTCGAAGTCGTAGCAGACAGCCGAAGTGAAGCTCTGGTCACCACCACAGAGACGCAGGATGCGGTAAGGGAGCTCAAGCTTCTGGAGCAAGCCTTCAACATGCTCAAGCATTTCCTTGTGGCTCTGTGCAGAGTGCTCTGGAGTGTCGATGCGCACGATTTCGATCTTTGAGAACTCGTGAAGGCGGTTCAGGCCACGCACGTCCTTGCCATAGCTTCCTGCCTCACGACGGAAGCACTGAGTGTAGGCACAGTTCTTGATTGGCAACTGCTTCTCGTCGAGAATCACATCGCGATAGATATTGGTGACTGGCACCTCGGCAGTTGGGATGAGGTAGAAATCGTCGATCTCGCAGTGATACATCTGACCCTCCTTGTCAGGGAGCTGGCCTGTGCCGTAGCCCGATGCCTGGTTGACCACTGTAGGAGGCATGATTTCAGTATATCCCGACTTGTTAGCCTCAGCGAGGAAGAAGTTGATGAGCGCACGTTGCAGACGGGCACCCTGACCGATATAAACAGGGAAGCCAGCACCAGTAATCTTCACACCAAGGTCGAAGTCGATGAGGTTGTATTTCTTTGCAAGTTCCCAGTGAGGGAGCTTGGCAGAGTCATTCTTTGGGTTGCAATCCCAGTTGCCCACTGTATCCTTACCCACTACACATTCCTTGAGGTTAGACTTAACCACCCAGTTGTCCTCGGCACAAGTTCCCTCAGGCACCTCATCGTAAGGGATGTTAGGAATCTGGCAGAGCATTGTAGTGATCTCGGCCTGCAGGGCATCCATCTTTTCCTGAAGACCCTTGCTTTCGCCCTTGAGTTCAGCCACCTTTGCCTTAGCCTCCTCAGCCTCAGCCTTCTGACCGTTCTTCATGAATGCACCGATATTCTTGGCAAGAGCATTAGCCTGAGCCAGGTTCTGGTCGAGCGCCTGCTGGGTTGCACGACGCTCAGCATCCTTGGCGATGACAGCCTCGATGGCTTCCTTGGCACCAGCGAAGTGCTTCTTATTCAAACCGGCAATGACACGTTCGGTCTGCTCGGTAATCAATTTCAAAGTCAACATGTCTCTATTAACAATTATCAGTCAATAAATATAAAATAAAAAGAGCAACTGACAACCGATAGTGTTCAGGTGCCAATTGCCCATTTGTTATGCGCTATCAGTCTAGCTTATGAAAGAGGCTCAACTGATACATACGACTTGTTCTCACGCTTTCTGGTAAATACTACCTTACCATCGATGAGAGCATAGAGAGTATCATCCTTACCAAGACCCACATTGAGACCTGGATTGTGCTTTGTTCCGCGCTGGCGAACGAGGATATTACCTGCCTTTACGATTTCGCCACCGAACTTCTTAACACCGAGTCGTTTGCTATGTGACTCACGGCCGTTCTTTGAACTACCTACACCTTTTTTGTGTGCCATAATTTCTTTCTAACTAAATTAATTATGCAACAATCTCTTTAACTAACACCTCGGTAAAGTGCTGGCGTGAACCAACAAGCTTATCAAAGCCCTTACGACGAATCTTGTGGAATACCTTGATCTTCTTACCTCTCAATTCTACCTGTGATACCTCACAAACTACCTTGGCACCAGCGATAACTGGAGTACCAACTGTGATAGCACCATCGTTGTTAACGAGGAGCACCTTGTCAAAGATGATCTCGTCACCAACCTTTGCGTCTGCAATGTTCAACACGCAGACTTTCTGATTTGGCTCAACATTAAACTGCTGGCCCTTCATCTCAACGATTGCGTACATTATATATAAAAAACTTAAAAAAGTTTCTCCGCTGGGCGGGAGACCACACATCAGTCGCCACTTATTTGAGCCCACATCGGAATCAAGCGCGCAAAGATAGCGATATTTATCGAACCAACAAATAATTCCTCATGTATTTTTCACAATACACGCATTTTTGTCAACAATACCCCTTCTTTTGCCACGTCTGCTATAAAAATTTACTCAAAGAAATAAGTATAGTTGATCATGAAGTTGCGATTCTGCTTCATCAATTTGCTCATGTCGATGAAACCGAACTGATAGCCGAGCTTGATCTGATGCTGGTTGTTGAGCATGCCGCCCACGGCAAATCCCCATCCCACATCGAAACGCTTAGGATCGTCGAGACTGTCGCTTCCAAAGTAGCTGATCTTTTCCTTTTTGCCCGCAATATCAAAGTTATACTTGCCACCTATGCCAAGTGCAAAGTATGGACCCATTTCGCCGAGCAACGTCCAGTCTCTATTGATGCGATGCGCATAACCATAATCAAGAGGAATCTCGATATACCAGGTTCTGATCTTTGAATCTTTAGGAAGAGCCATTCCAGTCGGTCCTGCCCCAGCCCAGTCATCAGCCCAGTCATAAACCGAACCCTTGCGCTGAAGGAGGAGATTGACACGCAAATAAGTGTTGTTCAAAAGATCCGAAGCATCGAGCATGAGGTCGGCACCGATGTTGAAACCCGCCTTAGCTGAACAGGCATTACCAGTAAAGTCGCTCACGTTCACACCTACAGTCACACCGAGCTTATAAGGAGGCATGCCCTCGATGTCGGCAAGCAACTGAGCGTTGGCATTTGAGCTCATTGTCCAGAATCCGAGTGCACAAAGAGCTGAAAGTAAAATTTTCTTCATATCTGTTAATTTTTGATTGTTATCTAAGACTTTATATTGCCAATAGTGGTGCAAATGTAACTATGTCTTTTCAAATAACCAAATTTTGGGACTATTTATTCAATGAATTAAGTTTTTTTGACTACAAATAGCATTGCGCATGAAAAAAAATAACTATCTTTGCGAGTAATTCATAATAAAATCAGTCAACGATGAAAGGAATTGTACTCGCCGGAGGTTCAGGCACACGCCTCTACCCTATCACAAAAGGTGTCAGCAAACAGCTCATACCTATCTACGATAAGCCGATGGTCTATTACCCTATCTCTGTGCTTATGCTCGCTGGAATACGCGATATTCTCATCATTTCTACGCCTTATGATCTGCCCGGCTTCAAGCGTCTGCTTGGCGACGGATCCGACTATGGCGTGCATTTTGAGTATGCAGAACAGCCTTCACCCGACGGACTGGCGCAGGCGTTCCTCATCGGAGAGAAATTCATAGGCAACGACTCTGTATGCCTCGTGCTCGGCGACAACATCTTCCATGGCATGGGATTCACAAAAATGCTCAAGGAAGCCGTCCGTCAGGCCGAGAACAATCAGAAAGCAACAGTGTTTGGCTACTGGGTCAATGATCCAGAGCGATATGGCGTAGCCGAATTCGACAAGCAGGGCAACTGCCTCAGCATCGAGGAGAAGCCAAAGAATCCAAAAAGCAATTATGCCGTCGTCGGTCTCTACTTCTACCCTAACAAGGTGGTTCATGTGGCAAAGAACATCAAGCCTTCTGCACGCGGTGAGCTCGAGATCACTACCGTCAACCAGTGGTTCCTCAACGACCATGAACTGCTCGTGCAGACTCTCGGACGCGGCTTTGCATGGCTCGACACTGGTACCCACGACTCATTGAGCGAGGCATCGACATTCATCGAGGTAATTGAGAAACGTCAGGGTCTGAAAGTGGCTTGTCTCGAAGGCATAGCATATCGTCAGGGCTGGATCTCCACCGAGAAGATGCGCGAACTGGCTCAACCTATGATCAAGAACCAGTATGGTCAGTACCTGCTCAAGGTAATCGACGAGATAGAACGCGACGGACGTCACGACCTCTGATTACACATTATTAATATTTTGGGCAAAGTTTCTTTGGACAAAACTAAATCGACACATCATCATAAATGAAGAATATCGTAATTACAGGCGGTGCCGGCTTCATCGGAAGCCATGTGGTGCGCCTCTTCGTGAACAAATACCCAGAGTATAACATCATCAATCTCGACAAACTCACCTACGCGGGCAACCTCGCCAACCTCAAGGACATCGAGGACAAGCCCAACTACAAGTTTGTCAAGATGGACATCTGCGACTTCGACACTTTCTACAAGCTCATGCAGGACGAGCAGATCGATGGCATCATCCATCTTGCTGCCGAGTCACACGTTGATCGAAGCATCAAGGATCCATTCACCTTCGCACGCACCAACGTGATGGGCACACTCTCGCTCCTTCAGGCCGCCAAGCTCTACTGGGAGTCACTCCCAGAGAAGTACGAGGGCAAGCGCTTCTATCACATCTCGACCGACGAGGTCTATGGCGCACTCGAAATGACCCATCCGGAAGGCATCAAGCCTCCGTTCACCACCACTGCATCGAGCACAGAGCACCACCTTGCCTATGGTGAGGACTTCTTCTACGAGACAACCAAGTACAATCCTCACAGCCCATATTCGGCATCAAAGGCCAGCTCCGATCATTTCGTTCGTGCATTCCACGACACCTACGGCATGCCGACCATCGTGACCAACTGCTCGAACAACTATGGCCCTTATCAGTTCCCAGAGAAGCTGATTCCGCTCTTCATCAATAACATCCGCAACCGCAAGCCGCTGCCTGTCTATGGCAAGGGCGAGAACGTGCGCGACTGGCTCTATGTCGTTGACCATGCTCGTGCCATCGACCTCATCTTCCACAATGGTACCATTGCCGAGACCTACAACATCGGCGGCTTCAACGAATGGAAGAACATCGACATCATAAAGACAGTCATCAAGACAGTCGATCGACTCCTCGGACGCGAGGAAGGCGAAGACCTCAACCTCATCACCTACGTCACCGACCGCCTTGGCCACGACGCACGCTACGCCATCGACTCAACCAAGCTCCAGAAGGAACTCGGCTGGGAGCCAAGCCTGCAGTTTGAGGAGGGCATCGAGAAGACTGTGAAGTGGTATCTCGACAACGAAGAGTGGCTCAACAACATCACATCGGGCGAATACGAAAAGTATTACGAAAACATGTATTCCAACCGTTAAAGGCCAATATATAAATATTATTGTGCCAAAAAACATGTTTTACATCATGTTTTAGGTAGAATAAGGACAATTTTCTTTGGAAAGTTGTCCTTTTTTTTTACCTTTGCCTCCACGTAGGCAAGCTATGCCTATGCAGAGACAGAAGCATTACTTTTATCAAAATATACACTTTATATATTATAACTATGGCAAATGACGAACTTTTGAAAGAATGCACAGCCAAGGCACAGGCATGGCTGGGCGAAGGCTTTGACGAAGAAACCAAGGCAGCAGTACAGGCAATGCTCGATGCAGAAGACAAGACACCTCTCATCGACGCTTTCTATCAGAACCTCGAATTCGGCACAGGCGGACTCCGTGGCATCATGGGTCCTGGCACCAACCGTATGAATAAATATGTTGTCGGCATGGCAACACAGGGCTTTGCCAACTACATCAACAAGGCCTTCCCTGACATCACACCAGCCGTTGTAGTAGGACACGACTGCCGCAACAACGGACGCATGTTTGCCGAGACCGTAGCCAACATCTTCTCTGCCAATGGCATCAAGGTTTATCTCTTCGAGAGCCTCCGCCCTACTCCAGAGATTTCGTTCGCCATCCGTCAGCTCAAGGCACAGGCAGGTGTCAACGTAACCGCTTCTCACAACCCAAAAGAGTACAATGGCTATAAGGCATACTGGGATGACGGCGCACAGGTGCTCAGCCCACACGACACTGGCATCATCGAGGAAGTCAACAAGGTGACTATCGACCAGGTGAAGTTCGAGCCTAACAACGACCTCATCGAGATCATCGGCGGTGAGATGGACTGGGACTACATTCAGGCAGTCAAGGAGGCAATGGTAGATCAGGAAGTGATCAACCGCCAGAAGGACCTCAACATCGTATATTCACCACTCCACGGCACAGGCCGCGTCATCATCCCTGAAGCTCTCCGCAGCTGGGGCTTCCAGAACATCCACGTAGTGAAGGATCAGATGGTAGTCGATGGCAACTTCCCAACAGTCGTTTCTCCTAACCCAGAGAACTCTGAAGCAATGACCATGGGCATGAACCTCGGCGAGAAGGTAGGTGCTGACCTCGTCATCGCTTCTGACCCTGATGCTGACCGTCTGGCTATCGTATGCCGCGATGACAAGGGCAAGTGGATGATCCTCAATGGCAACCAGACAGCAATGATGTTCTACTGGTACATCATCACCAACAAGAAGAAGCTCGGTCAGCTCAAGGGCAACGAGTTCATGGTGAAGACCATCGTGACATCAGAGCTCATCGCAAAGATTGCAAAGAAGAACGACGTTGAGATTTTCGACGAATACACTGGCTTCAAGTGGATTGCTTATCGCATCCGCATCAACGAGGGCGTCAAGAAATATATCGGTGGTGGTGAAGAGTCATTCGGCTTCCTCCCATTCGACAAGGTGCGCGACAAGGATTCTCCGGCATCTATCTGCCTCATCTGCGAAATCGCAGCTTGGGCAAAGGACAATGGCATGACTCTCTATGACCTCCTCCTCCAGATCTATCTCGACTACGGATTCCAGAAGGAGAAGGCAGTCAGCGTAGTGAAGCCAGGCAAGAGCGGTGCCGACGAGATCAAGGCAATGATGGAGAACTTCCGCAGCAACCCTCCAAAGGAGCTCGGCGGAAGCAAGGTAACTGTTGCCAAGGACTTCAAGACCCTCAAGCAGACTTGCATGGCAACTGGCAACGTGAGCGACATCGACATGCCAGCTACAAGCAACGTGCTCCAGTACTTCACCGAAGACGGAGTCAAGGTTTCTGTCCGTCCTTCGGGCACAGAGCCAAAGATCAAGTTCTATTGCGAAGTTCCTGCCGAGATGCCAACCAAGGCCGACTATGCAGCAGCATGTGCAGCAGCCGACGAGAAGCTCGCAAAGATCTGCGCAAGCTTGGGCATCTGATTTTTCAGTTAATTAAATATGAGGCAAGGGCTCTGCGCCCTTGCCTTTTTTTTGTTTTTACCTCTTCCATTATATTCTACAACATAAAAAGAGCATTTTTTGTCAAAATTATTTACAACCTAACGACTTTTTCATTAAATTTGCCACCAAATACATTCTTTAACTCTGATACGAAAAATGAAACTTGAAGATCTTTTGCAAGCAACCCACGAGAAGCAAGCCTCGATGTTCAGGGCTCTGAACAGCAGGAACTACCTCCTCACCAAGATCAATGGCATCGACCTGTGGATTTACGACGTTGAAACCAAGATGTTCCACGTCATGTTCCGCGACGGCTCGGGCAATGTACAGTCAAGCTCCCACCCTATCCTCGACTATGACGAGACAGCCGAAGGCAAGTTCAACGCTGGTCGTCCGCTGTGCCGTGAAAGCCAGAAGCGATGGAACGACCTCCTCTATCGCCTCTCCATCGACCCATCCATGCCCGAAGAAGGATATATAGACCTCGACTATAAGGATCGTTCGCGTCGCATACGCAGCCACTACACCGTCACCAAGGACACCAACGGCAACATCGAGTATATCACAGGCACGTCGGAAGACATCAGCAAGACACAGGAGCACATGCACTCCGTGATCGAGAGCCAGAACGAGTACATCAGCATCATCAACGGACTAAAATCGACCTTCGACTCCATCTTATATATCAATCTCACCAACCATTCGTTCAAGTTTCTTGAGGGAACGATGGCAATGCGCAACCTCTCCGAACAGCATACCAATGCGCTCGATTATCTCAAGGAGCTGTCATCGAAGCTCGTGATGCCTGAATATCAGGACAAGTTCGACATCTTAAGCAATCCCGATGAGCTGAAGACCAGACTGGAATCTGGACGTTCGGTTTCATTCGAGTTCCAGGGCATCGACAAGGTCTGGATCAAGCTCCGCATCCATCCAGCCGAATACACGGCACAAGGCTACCTCACTCACGTCATCCTCACCACCGAGGTGGTCGATGAAGAGCACAAGACACTCGACCAGCTGAAGATGCGTTCGGAGCACGACGGACTCACAGGTCTCTACAACCGAGCAGCAGGAGTAGCCCTCATCGAGGATCTGCTGCGCAAGGAATCGGGCATCCTCGCACTCTTCGACTGCGACAAGTTCAAGCTCATCAACGACTCGTTCGGACATCTTGTCGGCGACAAGGTGCTCATCGTCGTTGCACAAACCCTGCAGAAAGTGTTCGAAGACCAGGTAGTGTTCCGACTTGGAGGCGACGAGTTCGTATGCTTCCTCCAGCAGTCGTTCATCGACCGCAAGGCAGAAGAGGGACTCAACACCATCGGCATCTTCAAGCAGCTGCGCGAAGAACTGCAGAAAGTCGATATTCCCGAGATGTGCGGACAGTGTCCGTCGGCAAGTTTCGGCGTGGCACGCTCCGACAAAGACCATCTCATCGAGTTCGACGAGCTCTACAAAACAGCCGACATTTCGCTCTATCAGTGCAAGAAATATGGCAGAAACGACCTTCATAAGATGTGAAGGGCACTTGCCAAAATGTTGAAAACAGAATAAATATACTAATTTTTAACATTTTCATCTCAAAAATTGCACCAAGATATTGAAAATATAATTATCTTTGCGCGTTTTGAAGGCAACACACTTCGACACGAAAAAACAAACAATAAATACACTTTAATCCTATGCTTAAAAATTTTCCTGGCTACAACGCGGTAAAATCCTACCAATCAAAGAAGCACAAGAAGAGATTCAAGCTGAGCGGCTACACCAAAGCAGCCATTGCAGCGCTTGTCTCTATCATCATCGCACTCCTGCCAATCGAGATGTTTGGCATCGAAGGGCTTAACCCAGTACAGCAGCGCGTCATCGCCATCTTTGTGTTTGCCGCAGTGATGTGGCTCACCGAAGCCATCCCATCGTGGTGCACCTCGGTACTGATCATCGTCGTCATGCTATGCACGATATCCACGGGAAGCCTCACGTGCTTCAAGGGAGTCGAAGGCGCTATCTATGTTCCATACAAGGACATCATGCACTGCTTTGCCGATCCTACCATCCTGCTCTTCATTGGTGGATTCATCCTTGCCATCGGCATGACCAAGACCCGACTCGACGTTGTTTCGGCACGAATCCTTCTCAAGCCATTCGGCACCAAGTCAGAGACCGTACTCCTTGGCTTCATCGTCGTTACAGCCATCTTCTCGGCATTTGTCAGCAACACAGCTACCGCTGCCATGATGCTTGCCTTCCTCACACCAGTGCTCAAGGCAATGCCAGAAGGTTCGAAAGACCGCACAGCACTCGCACTCGCCATTCCAGTCGGAGCCAATATCGGAGGTATTGCCACACCTATCGGCACCCCACCTAACACCATCGTACTCGGTTATCTCAACGAGACACTTGGCGTATCCATCTCCTTCGGTGAGTGGATGATCAAGATGGTACCATTCGTCATCATCCTCCTCCTTTTAGGCTGGTTCCTCCTCCGCATCCTCTTCCCATTCCAGCAGAAGAAGATCGAGCTCAACATCGAAGGCGCTTTCCACTCAACACCACAGTCATGGATCGTCATCGTGACCTTCGCCGTTACCGTCTTCCTCTGGTGCTTCGGCAAGATCGACGGTGTCTGGGATCTCGGACTCAACTCTAACATCATCGCCCTCATCCCAGTGGCAGCATTTGCCGTGACAGGCGTCATCACTCGCCACGACCTTGAGGAAATCAACTGGAGCGTGCTCTGGATGGTAGCCGGCGGTTTCGCACTCGGCGTTGCCCTCAACACCACCAAGCTCTCTAACGTCCTCGTCGCATCTATCCCATTTTCCGAGTGGTCACCACTCCTCGTCATGATCATTGCGTCGCTCGTTTGCTTCGGCTTTTCTAACTTCATCAGCCACTCGGCAGCAGCATCATTGCTCGTGCCAGTGCTCGGTGTCGTAGCAGGCGCTATGGCAAGTGCAGGCACAATCACTGACGGCGGTGTTTCACAGATGCTCATCTGCGTTGCCATCGCATCTTCAGTTTCAATGATCCTCCCTATCTCTACTCCTCCGAATGCCATTGCACATTCTACTGGTTTCATCCAGCAGAGCGAGATGATGAAGGTTGGTATCATCGTTGGCTTGCTCGGCCTCGTCATCGGACTTGCTTGGGTCAAGCTGCCATTCATCTTCGGATAATCTTTAATTTGGGGAGTTAAAGGAGATAAAGAAGTTAAAGGAGATAAAGACAATAGTTGCCCTTACTTTAGTTAAGTTAAAGGAGAACTTATTTCTTAAGACAAGTATCATTTGTCTTTATCTTCCTTATCTTCTTTAACTTCTTTATCTCCCTAAAAATAAATAACCCCACAATAATGAAAAAACTCTTTTTATCAATCTTTGCTTTGTCATTGTCGCTGACAGCCTTTGCCAACGACAACAACACCGACAGCGACTTCATGAGCGAAGAGAAGCTCGAAGAGGGCTTTGTCACAAGCTACATCAACCGCTCAATCGAAAATGCAATGCAGGCACAGACAGCCAAGGCTGAAGAACTGAAATACGGACGTGCTGTCACTGGCTTCGTGTCAGCTCCAAAGTTCGGTGGCTATGTCATCGGCCGTTATCAGTACAGCGACCAGTATGGCAAGAAGGGTGGCGCTGGCTTCAATCAGCGACTTGTGCGTTTCTATGTCGATGGCACCATCCTCAAGGACTTCGCCTATCGCATTCAGGTGCAGACCAACAACGACTCCTTCCACATGAAGGACTTCTTCGTTGAGTGGAAGAAATATGGCTTCTTCAAGATCAAGGCTGGTCAGTTCAAGCGTGCCTTCGGCTTCGAGAACCCAATGAACCCTTGGGACATCTCGACAGGCGACTACTCGCTCATGACCAAGTATCTCACTGGCCACAGCGACTATCTCGGTGCTGACGTCAAGGGCAGTGCCAACGGCGGACGCGACCTCGGCATCCAGATTCAGGGTGACTTCCTCCCTGTGGGCAAGGACAATCACATGCTCTTCCACTATCAGGTCATGGTGTCAAACGGCACAGGCATCAACACAAGCGATACCGACGGCAAGAAGGACATCACAGCTACATTCCAGGTTCAGCCTATCAAGGGACTCTTCATCGGCGCATTCGGCTGGAAGGGAACATTCGACGCCAAGGACAGCGCTGGCAAGACTGTCAACCACTCGCGCAACCGCTATGCTTTCGGTGCGAAGTACGACAACGCTGGCTATGTCTTCCGTTCTGAATATGCTCACGGACAGTCTGACCTCGGCAACTGCGAGGCATTCTATGCCGTTGCTGGCGCACCTCTCAACGACTGGTTCAAGGTATCGGCACAGTATCAGTGGGCCAACAACGAGATGAAAGGCCAGAAGCAGACCATCCTCTCGGTGATTCCTGAATTCCAGATCCACAAGAACCTCAAGTTGCAGTTGCAGTACAACTTCAACAACAATAACTACGGTTCAGAGAAGCACTTCAACGAGCTCTGGGCTGAACTGTACTTCCGTTTCTAATAAGGCTATGAGGTTGTAAGGTTATAAGGTAGCACAGTGCTGTCAAATAACCTCAAAACCTCAAAACCTCAAAACCTCAATCTCAATGTCGCGCGAAGTAGAAGCACTCGACATCGCCAACGAAGCGGGCCACATCTTGCTCGAGAATGGAGCAGAGATCTCGCGAGTCGAGGAGGTGATGGATCGCATCTCATCTCATTATGGCGTCGATGCCAAGCATTTCTTTGTACTCAGCAACGGTATCTTCACCACCGGACAGGGCTATGCCAACGTCGAGCATATCCCGATCCACGGTTGTCAGCTCGACCGCGTCGTCGAGGTCAATCAGCTTTCGCGCGACATTGAGAAACACAATCTCACGCTCGAACAGGCATCGCGCCGATTGGAGAAGATCCGTCAGATGCCCAATCATCCAGCGTGGGAGCAGATACTTGCCTCTGCCCTTGGTTCAGGAGCCTTCTGCGCCATCTTCGGCGGCAGTCTGCTCGACTGTGTCATCTCCACACTCTGCGGCATCATCCTCTGGATCTACGTCCTCTGGGTTAGTGCGCCCTATCTGTCGAAGGTCATAGGCAACATCACGGGCGGAATGCTCGTCTCGCTGATGTGCATCATCAGCCACCATCTCATCCCTTCTGCCCATCTTGGCAACATGGTCATCGGAGCCATCATCCCCCTCATCCCGGGCATATCATTCACCAACGGCATCCGCGACCTTGCCGCCGAAGACTATCTTGCCGGCATGACCCGCCTTGCCGATGCCCTCATGGTCTTCTTCTGCATGGCGATAGGAGTCTGCACCATCTTCATCATCGACAGCTACATCTTTGGAAGCATGATCCAGCTTCACGGCATGCTCACCGACCCGCTCACGGCCAACTGGCTCATTCAGATTGAAGTAGCCTACCTTGGCACAGTCAGCTTTGCCGTCCTCTTCGGCGTTCCTCGCCGCTTCTATCACGGAGCTGGCATCTGCGGCACCCTTGGCTGGATTGTCTATCTGGTCTTCACCCGACTTCTCGGCACCAGCGGCATTGAGGCTATGTTCTTCGCCACCATGATCGTCGTGCTCTCGTCTTATCAGTGCGCATCGACCCTCCATTGCCCCGTCATCATCTTCATCGCATAGTCTTCGGCATCATCATCATGACCGAGTTCTCCCGCCGCTTCAAGCTCTTCAATGTCTGGAACTCCTTCGTCAAACTGCTGATCAAGCCACTGAAACCGAGGATCTGAGATACAGCCATTTACCCTACATTTATTTCTTTTCTTTTGTTATGACATAGATTCCATTTCACGAAGGGGAAATGGAAGGAATATCAGTTGTTATATGAGGTGCGGTGATACACTGCACCTTATATTTTTTAGAAATAATAATTTATAACCAAAATTTTGATTATTATGGCAACAATAAAACTGAAATTCCGCAACAAGGAGAGCGTCTTCAGCTTCTTCCGTCAAAACATCACCATGCTCAACGAGGCAGGACGCCACAGCACAGCCGACCGCTATCATCAGACACTCAACAGCTTCATGAGCTTCAGAGAAGGGTGCGACCTGCATTTCGACAATGTGACACCTCAGCTCACCCTTGCCTACGAGACATGGCTTCGCAACAACCACCTTTGCCGCAACACCACCTCCTTCTATATGCGCATCATGCGCACCCTATACAACAGAGCTGTGAAAGCTAGCCTGACCATCGACCGTCACCCATTCAGCCATGTATATACAGGCATCGACAAGACCGCAAAGCGAGCCATCACCCTCCACGACATCAAGCGCATCAAGGAAGCAGACCTGAGTCACGACACCACGCTCGACTTTGCGAGAGACATGTTCCTCCTGTCATTCTATATGCGAGGCATCTCCCCCATCGACCTTGCCTACCTGCGCAAGACCGACATCAGTCAGGGCAGCATCATGTATTCACGCAGCAAGACCGGACAGCCTATGCGCATACACATCGAACCAGACATTCAAATCCTCTTGGACAAATACAAGGAAACCGGCACCCATTACCTCTTGCCCATCATAAAACGCGAAGATGGAACAGAACATACACAGTACCGCAACCGCACGCAACTAATCAACCGACACCTGAAGAAACTGTCTGACAAGCTCAACCTGTCCACCCCCATCACCCTCTATGTAGCACGCCACAGTTGGGCAAGTATCGCCCAGACGCAACAAATCCCCTTGCGCATCATCTCGGCAGCCATGGGGCACGACTCCGTGCTGACCACCCAGATCTACCTTGCCTCCATCCAGACATCCCAGATCGACGAAGCAAACAGCAAGATAATAAGCAGCCTGTAAGTGCATCTTGAATACTAAAAAATGACGCACTCTTAGTAAGAGTGAGGCAATTTTGCGCAAAGTGTTGGAAACGAATAATATGGTGACGTGAAAATCAGGAGACTTGCTACACAAGTCACTCAAAAACGACATTTTCAGTTGCCATAAACGTTAAAAACAGTTAACAAACTTAAGATTTTTTTAGATATAGGACTTGTTTTATAAGAAAATATGTAACTTTGCACAAAAATTACGCACTCTTACTAAGAGTGAGGCAATTTTGCTTAGTTCTACCTCGACAAGTGCCAATACTTGCCGATGCCGTAGGCGTTATAAAAATCCATAATATTTTTTGTTATTTTGCGAATTGTTTTAACAGATACAGTACTATTAGATTGTATTTCAGCAGTATAAAGCAATCGTATTTTAGCTATTACACAAAACACTATGGCTGACGGAAATCATTGGTTCATAGCCGTTGTAACCCCCAATACAGAGAAATCCTGCCGAGACAAGCTGGATAAACTCTTCGAGACCCTTAACAAAGAGAAGAAATACGACGAGAGCAAAGACGAGGACCGGAAAATCATCTCCTACGTACCCATCCAGAGAGAGCTGCACGAGTGGCCAAGCAATGGCAAGCGCGTCTGGGTTGACAAGATCCTCTGTCCGTGCTACGTCTTCATCCGCTGTTCTGACCGCGACCGCTATGACATAGCCTGCAAGGCAAAGTTCATCCTCCACTTCCTGATGGACAGGGCGAGGAAAACCAAAGACGGCAGGAACGACTTTGCCCGCATCCCCAACAGCCAGATGGAAACCTTCCGCAGGATGGTAGGCGATGCAGAGAACCCAGTGTCGATCGACCCATTCAAGCTGCACCAGGGAAGCAAGGTACGAGTCAAGTCAGGCCGCTTCGCAGGCATGGAAGGATATCTCTACCGAGAGCCCAACGGCTCAACCTCGATAGCCGTTGCTATCGACTTCCTTGGCTCAGCCCGAACCGAATACCCCATCGAGCTGCTTGAGCTGGTAAAGGATTAAATCAATCATCAACTCGAAATATGGAAAAGAACAGTAAGATCTATGTAGCCGGACACCGCGGCATGGTAGGTTCCGCCATCGTGCGGGAGCTCCAGCGCCAGGGCTACACCAACATCATCACCCGCACCCACAAAGAGCTCGACCTCACCCGTCAGGATCAGGTAGAGGCCTTCTTCGCAGCAGAGAAGCCCGAGTACGTCTTCCTTGCAGCAGCCAAAGTGGGCGGCATTGTTGCCAACCAGAGCGCACTCGCCGATTTCATGTACGACAACATGATCCTCGAGATGAACGTGATCCATTCCGCTTGGAAAAACGGCTGCAAGAAACTGGAGTTCCTCGGCAGCTCCTGCATCTACCCCCGTATGGCACCCCAACCCATGCCCGAGTCGTGCCTCCTCACCTCCGAACTGGAGAAGACCAACGAGGCTTACGCTCTCGCCAAGATCTCAGGCCTCAAGTACTGTGAGTATCTCAACCGCCAGTACGGCACCGACTATATCTCAGTGATGCCCACCAACCTCTATGGCCCCAACGACAACTACCATCCCGAGCACTCCCATGTCCTCCCTGCCCTCATCCGCCGATTCCACGAAGCCAAGGAGGCAGGCCTCAAGGAAGTCACCTGCTGGGGCGATGGCTCGCCACTCCGCGAGTTCCTCTATGTCGATGACCTTGCCAACCTCTGTGTGTTCCTCATGAACAACTACTCGGGCAACGAGACCGTGAATGCAGGCACAGGCAAGGAGATCACCATCAAGGGACTCACCGAACTAGTAGCCAAAGTCATTGGTTTTGAAGGCGAAATCAAATGGGACACCACCCGTCCGAACGGCACCCCACGTAAGCTCCTCGATGTGAGCAAAGCCGCCAAACTCGGATGGACCTACAAGACCGAACTCAAAGACGGCATCCGCCTCTCCTACGAAGATTTCCTCCATAACCCCATGCGAGCAGAAAGATAAAAAGCATTTAATAATCACAGAAATATACTTATTTAGATATGACAAAAAACATTGCCCTCATCACTGGCGTCACTGGCCAGGATGGCTCCTATCTCTCAGAATTCCTCCTTGCCAAAGGCTATGAAGTCCATGGCATCATCCGTCGAAGCTCGGTCGATTTCCGCGAACGCATCGCACATCTGGAAGGCACCCCGAATTTCCACCTCCACTATGCCGATATGGGCGACTCAATGTCGCTCGTCAAGCTCGTAGGCAAAGTGCAGCCCACCGAGATCTATAACCTTGCCGCACAATCGCATGTGCAGGTAAGCTTCGATGCGCCTGAGTTCACGGCCGATGTAGATGCAGTGGGCGTGCTCCGTATCCTTGAAGCAGTTCGCACCAACCATCTGGAGAAGACCTGCCGTATCTATCAGGCATCTACCTCCGAGCTCTATGGCAAGGTAGAAGAAGTGCCGCAAAACGAGAACACCCCCTTCCATCCATACTCTCCCTATGCTGTGGCAAAACTCTATGGCTATTGGATTGTCAAGGAATACCGTGAGGCCTATAATATGTTCTGCTGCTCCGGAATCCTCTTCAATCACGAGTCCGAACGCAGAGGCGAGACCTTCGTCACCCGCAAGATCACCCTTGCAGCTGCACGTATCGCCCAAGGCAAACAGGACTGCCTCTATCTCGGCAACCTCGATTCGCTTCGCGACTGGGGCTATGCCAAGGACTATGTAGAATGCATGTGGCTCATCCTCCAGCACGACACCCCTGAAGACTTCGTCATTGCCACAGGCGTGCAACATACCGTACGTGAGTTCGCCACCCTCGCTTTCCATCATGCCGGCATCGAGCTTCGTTGGGAAGGCGAAGGCATCAACGAGAAGGGTATTGATGTAGCTACAGGAAAGGTTGTGGTAGCAGTATCCGAAGAGTTTTATCGTCCAACTGACGTAGTTAACTTGTGGGGTGACCCTACAAAAGCGAAGCAGGAGTTAGGATGGAACCCACAAACAACAAGTTTCGAGCAGCTTGTTCAAATCATGGTAAAACATGATATGGAAAAAGTTGCTGCTGATCATGTGGCTTCTGTCATGAGAATCAACTTGGCAGAATACCTCGAAAAGGGTATAGTCAAGTAATATATAAGGAACGCGTGCGCACAGGTGGAGCATCCCGCTCATGGTTCGATACCATCGCGCGCAACAAAAAAATCGTGAGTTTCGCGTTAACATTTAACACCCTACCCAAAGGGGTCGCACATCAATAATCAGTAATCAATAATCAACAATCAGTAATCAGCAATGATAACACTACCTAACACCACATACAAGGCGAGCGACATAAGTCTCTCCGCTATCTTGAACAGCACCACCAAGGTGAACATGCTCACCGTCCTGAAGAAGTTCGACCTTTATGCCAGTCCGAACCTCAAGAAAGACGAGACAGCACGCAGAATAGCAATGGAAGTGATCGACAATCCCATCGAGATTCTCAGTCGCCTCAATAAGACAGAGCTTCAGATAGTCGATGAGTTTGTAAACGGAGACGACAGCACATACGTTGTCCGCAAACAGAGAAAGACCTGCTACATGCTCCAGAAATACTACCTTGTAGTCACCTATTGTGATGAAGAGAAAGGCGAATGGCACATGCTCATGCCGAAAGAGCTGCGAGAATCCCTCTCCGCAAGCCTACCTTTCTTCCTTGACTTGGCGATGAAAGGCGTGAAAGCCCCTTCCGCCAAGGAACTGAGAATGATGAGCATGATGAATAGTTTGCTCGAAGAGAGTGAATAAACGAAGTTTCAAGTCACTTCTCTGGCTAAGACAGTCGTAAATCATATTAAAAATTTATAAAAACAACTTTTTCTCCCGAAAAGGTCACTTCGCAAACTGCCTGCAAATCAGGCAGCAATTGCTTAGTGTCCCAATTTTCGGGCACTCATCAATCATCTGTAATCTGTAAGAACCGTAAGATGATTCACTTCTCATAGCTCACCTCTCATCACTCACAGCTTATAAAAAAACAACATAGTTTTATGAAAGGCATCGTATTAGCAGGTGGCAGTGGTACACGCTTGTACCCTATCACCAAAGGCATCAG
>SFEH01000063.1 GCA_004557315.1 Bacteroidales bacterium | reverse complement strand
TTCATCGATAAATAGCTTGAACACCTGGCCTGTCCTTAGCTTGTCGTAGGTATAGACCGAGATGTTGCACTCGTATCCGACTCCTGCACATTCGATGATGGCCTTTGTCGGGTCAAGTTCCGTTATTTCACCTTTTAAATATTCTATCATTGCTCTGTCAGATTTATTTCCAGTTAAGCAAAGTTCCGCTATTGTTAATTGCAGCTTCTTGGCCTCCTCGTCAAGGAATGCGAGCGCCTCTTCACGGTTGTTGCCTATCACGCCGTCGAGGATGGCATCTTTGAGCGCATTCTTGAGCAAGCCCACTTCGCGGCAGGGTGTGAGGCTGTATCGCTCCATGATCTCGATGCCATCGACAGGTGGCTGCCAGTTGCGGATGCGGTCTTTCTCTTCAATCTCTGCCATCTTCTGACGCACAATCTTGAAGTTTTCGGTGAAGCGTCGCACCTTTTCCGGGATTTTCGATGTCACGTCGGCTGTGCATAGTATCATGAGGTCATCGATGTCGTCGCCAGCGTCGAAGAGCAGTCGGCGGATAGCCGAGTCGGTTATGCCTTCGTCAGCAAGGCAGATAGGACGCATGTGGAGCGAAACCAGCTTCTCAACATATTTCTCTTCTGCTCCGAGAGGCAGTTTAAGTCGGCGGAATATTGGCAACACCATCTTTGTGCTCACGTAGTCGTGGTTGTGGAAAGTCCATCCAATCTTCTCGTCGTAAGCCTTCACCTTTGCCTTACCCAGGTCGTGCATCACTGCTGCCCAACGCAGCCATAGGTTATCCTTGCTCACCGCAGCCACATTGTCGAGCACTGTGAGTGTATGTACGAAATTGTCCTTGTGTCCTCGTCCGTCGCGATTCTCGATGCCAGCCAATGCCTGCAGTTCTGGCATGATGATCTGAAGCAGGCCGCAACGCTGTAGCAGCATCCAGCCTACCGATGGCTTATCGCACATCATTATCTTGTTTAGCTCTTCTATGATGCGTTCGCCCGAGATGATTCTTATTCTTTCTCTCATTCGGGCAATGGCTTCGAATGTCTCTGGCACAATCTTGAAATTGAAACGGCATGCAAAGCGGATGGCACGCATCATGCGCAGAGGGTCATCGCTGAATGTGATGCCAGGGTCGAGAGGCGTGCGGATCAGACCTTTCTCCAGGTCATCCATTCCTCCGAACGGATCTACGAGTTCACCGAAGCGGTGGCCGTTGAGGCAGATTGCCATGTCATTGATAGTGAGGTCACGGCGGTTCTGGTCATCTTCGAGCGTACCGTCTTCGACCACAGGCTTGCGGCTATCGTGCGAATATGACTCCTTGCGGGCACCTACAAACTCCACCTCAAGATGCTTGTGCTTCACCTGTGCAGTGCCAAAATTGCGATAGACAGCCAGCGAAGTGTGCTTGCCAAGACGGTTGGCAACAGCCTGGGCAAGTTCTATGCCACTGCCTACGGTTACGCAGTCAATGTCTTTCGATGAGCGTCCGAGAAAGATGTCTCTAACGTATCCACCCACGACATAACATTCCCTGCCTAAGCGGTCTGCTTCTTCGCCAATGATATGAAATATTGGCAAATCGAGTTTGCATTTTAGTTGCTCTTGAGTCAGTTTTTCTACCATTTTCTATTTGTTTTGTAATTTTTCTCAAAAAGTCTTGCAAGGTTCAGAAAAATGATGTACCTTTGCGTTGTGTTTTTCATGGTATAAGATTTAAGGTTAGTGAAGATGGTCTGTTGTGAAACAGGCCTCTTTTTTTGTTTTTATTCCTTCCCCATGATCTCTTTCCAGTCGTCAGCATCGAGTTCTTCAAGGTCATCGAGAGAGAAATCAAACTCATCGATATATTCTGGAGTGTTGAATTCGTCGATGTCGCGGCGGTCCTTCTTTGTCGGACGTCCGAGTCCTTTGGCACGGTCGATGAAGCCGTTCATGCGGTTGAGTTCGAGAATCTCGAGCTGGTCTTTAGGAGTCACATTCTCCATGAATCCAGGAACGAGCTTGGCTCCCATTCGGTTTTCGGTAAGGGCGAGCACCTTGAAAGAATAGGTGACAGGAGGTTTGCGCACTTCTATCACTTCGCCTACCTTGACGGTGCGCGAAGCCTTGACTTTCTGTCCTCCGATAGTGACGCGTCCTAACTTGCATGCGTCAGATGCGATGGTGCGAGTCTTGAAGATACGCACAGCCCACAGCCATTTGTCAATTCTGCTCATTCTTTTCCTCGTTGTTTTCGGCAGGAGATTCCTTCTTCACGGGAATGCCGCCATTGTATTTGTTCATTGCACGCTGGGCACCCTCAAGGCAGAACGACTCAATGAATTTTGTAGTGACTTCAAGGCGTTCTGGCATCAGGTCTTCTTCTTCCTGAGGGAAATGTCCGAGCACCCAATTGACCTGAGCACCCTTTGGGAAATCGCCTCCTACGCCAAAACGCAGACGTGTGAAGTTCTGACCACCGCATTTGTTGGCAATGTCTTTCAGCCCGTTGTGACCTCCGTCCGAACCCTTTGGCTTCATGCGAAGTGTACCGAAAGGCAAGGCTATGTCGTCGCAGATGATCAGCACGTGGTCGATGGTAATGCCTTCCTCCTGCATCCAGTAGCGTACGGCATTGCCCGAGAGGTTCATGTATGTGTTAGGCTTGAGCAACTTCAGTATCTGGTTTTTCACGCGGAACTCACATGTAGCGCCATAGCGGTTTTCCTCAAATATGGCGTTATGGGCTTCGGCCAGTGCATTGACAACGCGAAAGCCGATGTTGTGGCGAGTGCCCCAGTATTCTTCACCGATGTTGCCGAGACCGACAATAAGATATTTCATAGTTGACAAATAAAAATAAAAGGTTTAAGAACCAAAGAGTCCTTAAACCTTAGAATTTTGTTGATGAATGGATTACTTACCCTGAGCACGAGAAGCACGAGTAGCCTTAACACCAGCAACGATTACGCTCTTTGGAGTTACGATCTCAAGATTGTCGTAAGAGAGAGCTGCAACGTTGAGAGTCTTGCCAAGGTTGATGCTTGTAACGTCAACGATGAGACGCTCTGGGATGTTAGTCCAAAGACCCTTAACTGTAAGGTCACGAACCTGCTTAACAAGCTTACCACCGGCCTTAACACCTTCTGCGTGACCCTCGAGCTTAACTGGGATCTTGACAGTGATAGGCTCGTTCTCATCGAACTTGAGGAAGTCGATGTGGTAGAGCTCTTCGTTTACTGGACCAAACTGCAACTCCTTGATGACAGCCTTGCACTCAGTACCATCGATGTTGAGGTTAACTGCATAAACCTGGCTTGTGTAGATGAGGTTACGAACGTCAGCAGCCTTTACAGTGAAAGAAACTGCTTCGCCCTTAACGAGGAGGTTGCAAGGAATAAGACCGTTAGCACGAAGATTCTTAGCAGCCTTCTTGCCTGCTTCAGTGCGCTTGGCACCATTCAAATTGAATTCTCTCATTTTAATTAAGTTTTAAAGTGTTACTCAAAATTGCTTTTTGGACAATCTCCCATCACACGAATCCAGTGGGATCTTTATATTGACCTTCTGGCCCAGATACACCATCGGATGCTGATGCTTAATTTCAAAAGCGGCGCAAAGGTAGTGATTTTTTGTAAAACAACCAAATAATATACTTCGTTTTTTCAGTATTTATATAATAATGTCATGTTTTTGTTGATTTTTTTGATAATAATTAACCATCGTATGTCATAAATTGCTATATTTGCGCCTACGTTTCGTTTGATTATTAACATTACAAAGATAAATATATTATGGAACAGATTGATTGGTCAACATTGGGTTTTGGCTACAGCAAGGCCGACTACAATGTACGATGCACTTACAAAGATGGTAAGTGGGGAGAATTACGAGTAAGCGATTCTGAAGAAGTAACTATGCACATGGCTGCCACAGTGCTCCACTATGGTCAGGCATGTTTCGAAGGTCTCAAGGCTTTCCGCGGCAAGGATGGCAAGATCCGTGTGTTCCGCATGGACGAGAATGCCAAGCGTATGCAGAACTCATGCAATACCATTCTCATGCAGCCACTTCCTGATGGACTCTTTGAGGAAGCAGTGAAGAAGGTCGTGAAGCTCAACGAGCATCTTGTTCCTCCATATGAGACAGGCTGTTCGATGTACATCCGTCCAGTGCTTTTCGGTACAGGTGCCCAGGTTGGCGTTCACCCTGCTGACCAGTACGAGTTCATCGTATTCGTAATGCCTGTAGGTCCATACTTCAAGAATGGCTTCCATGCTGCTCCTTGCTGCATCATGCGTGGATATGACCGTGCAGCACCTCTTGGCACAGGTCGTGTAAAGGTGGGTGGCAACTATGCGTCAAGCCTCTCTTCTGGCATCATTGCTCATGAGAAGGGCTACAATGCTGTCATCTATCTCGATGCCCGTAGCAAGCGTTTCATTGATGAGTGCGGTCCTGCCAATTTCTTTGGTATCAATGGTAACTCATACATCACTCCACAGTCTGAGTCTATCCTTCCTTCTATCACCAATATGTCAATCCAGCAGGTGGCACGCGACCTCGGACTCAAGATTGAAGTTCGTCCTATGCCAGTTGAGGAACTCGCTTTCCTCGATGAGGCTGCAATGTGCGGTACCGCTGCAGTGATTGCACCTATCAGCCGTGTTGACGATCTCGACGAGAACAAGACATACCAGATTCTGCCAGATGCTACTCCTGGTCCTGTATGCACTAAGCTCTATGAGACTCTCCGTGGCATCCAGTATGGTGACATCGAAGATACTCACAACTGGGTAACTATCATTGAGTAACGGGAAGCTCTTATTGTTGGTTCAATTTGACAATATATTAATACTATCAAGTTGATAAATTTCGATCTTACAAAAATAAAGGTAATAGTGTTCGATGTCGATGGGGTACTGTCGGCATCGACCGTTCCTATGGATAATGACGGACAGCCTGTCCGCACGCTCAACATCAAAGACGGCTATGCCATACAGCTTGCCGTGAAGAAAGGTTTAGAGATCGGTATCATCACAGGTGGCAAGACCGAGCAGATTCGCCGTCGCTATGCCTCATTGGGAGTGAAGCACATTTATATTGGCTCGTCGGTAAAGATTGTCGATTTCGAGGATCTCTTGCAGAAGACTGGAGCCACTCCAGAAGAGGTGCTGTATGTTGGTGACGATATTCCTGACTATGAAATCATGCAGCGCGTAGGCTTGCCTTGCTGTCCTGCCGATGCTGCTCCAGAAATCAAGGCAATCTCGAAATATGTGTCTCCGTTCGAAGGAGGCTATGGCTGTGGCCGCGACGTTGTCGAGCAGGTGATGAAGGCTCAGGGACTGTGGATGCAGGGAGCTACGGCTTTCGGCTGGTGATTAATCTGACAGAGTATTTCTCCGATGAACAAGAATTTGAAGCTATTGTTGGCAAGCAACAGTCCGCGCCGGCGAGAGTTGCTGGCTGGTCTTGACATCCCTATGGAGGTGGTCAAGCTGAAAGATATTGAAGAGACTCATCCCGCCAGTCTTCAGGCTGGTGACATCCCTTTGCATATAGCCAAGCTCAAGATGTCAGCCTACGAGTTTCCACTCAAGGATGGCGAAGTGCTCATCACTGCCGATACTGTAGTGTGGCTCAATGGCAAACTGATGGAAAAGCCAAGAACAGAAGCCGAAGCCTGTGCCATGCTCAGGGAACTTTCTGGCACCACACATCAGGTCTATACTGCAGTGTGCCTGCGTTCGGCCTATGATTCCACAAGTTTCGTATGCGAGTCGGACGTGACTTTCGCCGAACTGACTGACCAACAGATAAGGTATTACGTTGAAACTTACAAGCCACTCGACAAGGCTGGAGGCTATGGCATTCAGGAATGGATTGGATATGTCGGAATCGAAGGCATCCGTGGCAGTTATTTCAATGTAATGGGATTGCCTGTCAGACGACTCTATGCCGCATTAATGACATTAAAAACCTCAATATGAAAAAACTCTTTTTCGCACTCTGTGCTGTATTGACTTTGGTATCTTGCAATCAGCAGAAGCCTTATACCATCACTGGTACATTCGATATCCCTGATTCCCTTAATCTGGGCGATACCGTCATTGCTCGTGAGCCTCTCGATGGCACTTATGTCTATATGCTTGAGCTGAATGGCGAGGCGATCGACTCTGCTCTGGTTCAGAATGAAACGTTCGCTTTCTCGGGCAATGTGAAGGCTGACGAGGCTTTCTTTGCCTATATAGCATGTGACTATGCTTATGGTATCATTGCTATCGAACCAGGTGATTATTGCATGACGATAGGTGAGGAGGTTCTTGCCTACGGTTCGCCTACAAATGATGCCATCAACGACATTGACGCAAAGGTGACAGAATTGGAACAAGGCATTGGTGAGCGATTGCAGGCTGCTGTTGAGAACGCTGGCGGTTATCCTGGCGACAGCATCATGATGCCGTTCTATCTCGAATTCAACGACCGTTATGAGGCATTGATCGACTCTGTCTATCAGAAGAACACGAAGAATCTCGTCGGTGTGTATGTAGTAAATATTCTCACTTCGGGAGCACAGTCGCTCGATGAACTGGAGTCTATGCTCGAAGAATACGACGAATATATTGCTAATTCTCCTCTGATGGACGCTCGTCGTCAGTATTACATTGAAAATGAATCTGACATCAGATAAAACTCCAATCGACAAGGTTATCCTTGGTATTGACCCAGGCACAAACGTCATGGGCTATGGTGTGCTGCAGATTACAGAAGGCAAGCCACATCTGCTCGTGATGGGTGTCCTGGAGTTGAAGAAATTTGAAAGCCATTATCTCCGTCTCCGCCGCATCTACGAACGTGTGCAGGGACTCATTGACCAGTATCATCCCGACGATCTCGCTATTGAATCGCCTTTCGTCGGCATCAATCCTGCCTCTCTCATCAAGTTGTGCCGTGCTCAAGGTGTGGCAATGGCAGCTGCTGTCGAACGTGATGTGCCGATTTTCGAATACGCTCCGACAAAGATCAAGATTTCCATCACTGGCAATGGCGGTTCTGCCAAAGAACAAGTAAAGGCAATGCTCCAGAACATTCTGAAGATTGCCGATGATGACATGAACAATCGACTTGATGCATCGGATGCCCTTGCCGTTGCCCTATGTCATTATTATGAGACGTGCCGCGTCATCCCATCGACCAAGTCTGGTGGCCGCAGCACATGGACGTCTGGTTCAGCAAAGACCTCTTGGGCTGACTTTGCCCGAAAGAACCAGGATAGAATAAGAAAATGACCCCGCAAAAAGCAGTTAATGGCAATTCCGTTGCCATTCCCCCCTGAATACCATCAGTTTATTGACAATCTCTTCTATGCTGTCGGATAGAAGAAGGATGAGGTTCTTGTATTTCCCCTCATCAATCAGATATTCAAACAGCTTGAAGATAGGCATCTCCTTTGTCCAGAATTCCGAGTTCATGAATATCATCGGACTGCTATAGCCAAAACTGAGATAATGGTTCTGTACTGCGTCTTGAAATACCTCCTGCATTGTGCCTGCGCTGCCTGGTGTATATATGATACCACCCATGGCAATGGTCAGGATCTCGTCTTCACGTATTGAGTTGGTGAAATATTTAGCTATCTGCGTGGCAAATACATTGGCTGGTTCATGCCCATAGAGCCATGTCGGAATGCCTAAACTCTCATAGCGGCTCTGGAAGTATTTCTCGCGCACCGAAAATGCAGTGTCGAGCCAACCCTCGTCCCTGAAGCTTGGTGCAGCCGAAACCATCTCGATGGCATCGAGAGTCTCTTCTACAGTGAATCCTGCCATCCATGCACCGAGATGTGTCGCCTCCATGGCTCCTGGTCCACCGCCGCTGACCATGAGCGAACCCAGTTCGGTGAGAATCTTGCTGAGAAACACTACCTGCTTATATTCCTCACTTGTACGCAGTATGCCATGGCCTCCCATAATGCCCACTATGCATTTTTCATCATATCGACTCAGGAAATCATACATGGCGAGTGTAATTGCCTGATCATGCAAGGCTCGTGCCATCAGTTCGCCCGACTCGTTGCAACGCTTTCCCTTGCGTATGAAGTGTTCATACACCTGCTGGTCGAAACATTGCTCGTATGTTTCAGGCTTGTTCCTGACATATCCTTCGTAGAGAGTGCCCGTGGTATAAAGCGAGGTCGGATAGATGTCGAATGGGACGTTGATGTCCTCGATGATTTGAAAATGCTTGTAGTGTGACATGGATTTTTAAGGGAGATAATGGAATATAATGGGAGTTAGCGGACGATAGTTGATATCTCCCACTGACTCCCAAATATGAGTATTATTTTTCCAAAGCAGCCTTCCAGCGCTTGTATGCTTCCTTGTAAGCAGCAGTATCTGCCTCTGGCTTCTCTGTACCGAAGTGCTTGAGGGTAGCGAAAGCTTCATCGCTGTCTTTATAGATGCCGGCACCTATTCCTGCGCCCTTGGCTGCACCTACTGAACCGTCGGTCTCATAGAGCTCGATGGTAGCATCGGTAACGTTTGCCAATGTGCGGCGGAAGAGAGGAGAGAGGAAGAGGTTGGCATGACCTGCCTTGATTGTCTTGATGTCCATGCCCATACCCTTCATGATCTCCATGCCATAGGCAAATGAGAATGCAATACCTTCCTGTGCTGCACGGAGCATGTGAGCCTTGGTGTGGATGTTGAAGTTGATGCCATGTACGCTTGCGCCTGGGTTCTGGTTCTGAAGCACACGTTCAGCGCCATTGCCGAATGGGATGATGCTGAGTCCTTCAGCGCCAACTGGAGCAGTCTCTGCAAGGTCGTTCATTGCTGGATAGCTGATGCCTTCAGGAGCCACTGTGCGCTTCATCCACGCATTGAGGATACCTGTGCCATTGATGCAGAGAAGTACGCCGAGACGAGTGTCAGGCTGGTTGTGGTTGACATGTGCGAAAGTGTTGACACGGCTCTTTGGATCATAGTTCACCTCGCCGAGCACTCCATATACTACACCCGAAGTACCACCTGTAGCTGCAATCTCACCTGGCTTCATCACGTTGAGCGAAAGCGCGTTGTTTGGCTGGTCGCCACCACGGTAAGCGATAGGACAGCCTTCTGGCAGACCGAGTTCTGCAGCAACGGCTGCGCAAACCTTCGACTGAACAGCGAATGTAGGAACGATGTCGGCAATGATGTCCTGTGGGAAGCCGAAATAGTTCATCACGTCCTTGCTAACCTCATTGTTCTTGAAGTCCCAGAACATACCTTCTGATAGACCAGATACGGTAGTGTTCATCACGCCACCGCTGAGCTTCATTGCGATATAGTCGCCTGGGAGCATGATCTTGTGGATCTTGGCAAAGAGCTCTGGCTCGTTCTCCTTGACCCATGCGAGCTTGGCAGCTGTGAAGTTACCTGGAGAGTTGAGGAGGTGGCTGAGACACTTCTCTCCGCCTATTGCCTCAAATGCAGCATTGCCATAAGGCACGGCACGACCGTCACACCAGATGATTGATGGGCGAAGTGGCTTGCCTTCCTTATCTACGCATACAAGACCGTGCATCTGGTAAGAGATGCCGATGGCACTGATCTCATTCTTGACGTCAGCAATAGCGAAAACTCGCTTTGTAGCTTGCTTGAGTTCTTCCCACCACATTTCAGGTTCCTGCTCTGCCCAACCTGGCTGATTGGCAGTGATAGGAGCCTCTGCGTCTGGATACTGTGCGCTTGCAACGCTCTGTCCTGTTGTCACATCAACGAGTGAAGCCTTCACTGATGATGTACCTATGTCATAACCGAGTAAATACATGTTGTGATTGTTGTTTTAATATTAATATTCTTGGTAATGTTGTTTTTGTCTTATTTTGACTTTGATGACTGGAACTTATAGTAGCGGGCTGCTCTGTGCGATACACCAGTCTCTTTCTCGTCAGTAGGGACGATGTATGGCTTGCTCAATACAAGCTTCGAGAAGTTGCGCACATCAAGCTCCTTGCCCGAGATCTGTTCGTGCAGGCGACGAAGCTGGAGGGCAGTGAACTTTGGAGGAAGCATCTCAAACAGGATCTTTGGCTGTCGCGACGAGATGTTATATACCTCCTTGAGCGTTTCCTCGATAATCCTGTTGTGGTCGAAAGCAAGCTGTGGCAGTTCGGCAATCTTGTACCAGCCAACATCATGTCCGGCAAACCGCTTCTGGGTGCGGTTGTTGATTCGAATGAGTGAAAGATAGGCGATGGTGACGATGCGGTCGATCTTAAGTTTCAATGCATTTTCGAGCCAAAGCACATCTTTTGGATTGGAAGTTCTATCGATCGAACCAAAGGCACGGAACTGTCGCACATAATGGTTGCTTGTTCCTGTTAGCTGATTGATGATGTCGCGTGCAGCGTCGTCAATGTCCTCGGTTGAGTAGAGAAGACGTCCTGGGAGTTTGAGCGAATGGTACTGCTCCCGTGGGGCTTCGTCGCTCTGTCGCGAAAGAAGAACCTGAAGAGACTCTCCATCGAATCCGATTATTACGCAATCGACAGATACATGTGGATTGAAATTATGAGTTTTCTGAATGTCCATTACTGTTTTGTTTGTGAGGAAAGTTTGTTCAGTTAAGTTGCTGCAAAATTATAACAAATTCCACATCTCTCCAAATAATCAGCCAACAAATTGCTTCAAAACAGATGGATTTGGATGTTCATAGCGTAAATTGTACAATAAGCATTATAAAATCCACTGTTTTGTGTGTCAGAGAGTCAGATGACAGCCCTTGGTCTGCTTGCTCTTGTAGAGTCGTTGGTCAGCCTCGCGGAAGAGATTGTCGAACGATTCTGATTGCTTGCCATCATAATAAATGGCACCCATGCTGACTGAAATCTGTTCGTCTCCCATCTCGGGAATGCGTATGGCTTTGATTGCCTCAAAGAACTTGCTGATGCGCTTGCGGTATTCCTCGTCAGTGATCTTTGCTGTGCAGTAGCTGCAGAACTCATCGCCACCCAAGCGTACTGCTACCTGATCTTTCAGGCTTGCCAGTTGTTCGGCAACTGCTTTCAGTACCTTATCGCCCACATCATGGCCGAAGGTGTCGTTGACATGCTTGAAGAGGTCGATGTCGAGGATACAGAGATAGCCTGGACGATGACTGCTGATTGCCTTGGCGATGATGCGCTTGCCTCCACGTCGGTTGTACAGTGATGTCAGTTCGTCATGTTCGGCAATGAAGGTCACTTCCTTGACGTGTTTCTTTTCCTGGTCAATCATCAGCACGACTCGGCGATGTCGCTCGTAGTAGTAGATGCAGAAGCCAAGCAGGATGAGCAGAACGACAGCTGTTCCGGCAATCCATATCGTGCGCTGGTACGACTCTCGCATTTCTTCTGATTTCCTGCGGGCTGCGTCAATGATGGGGAAGACATAAGTGGCTTCTATGGCTCGGAGACTCGAATGGCAGGTGTTGGCATCTTCGAGCGAGCATGTCAGATAGCTGTATGCACGGTCGATGTCACCCAAGTCATGCATGCGCTCAGCCAGTACTGGCAATGCCATATATTCTGCTACACCCTCTTGTAGGTCATGTATTGACGTGAGGATGAGGTAATGAGTAGCCGTATCCAAGTCTCCTAACTTTTGGTATGCCTGGGACAGAAGCGCATAGAGATATATGGCTGCTCCGGGGTGACAGGTCTTCTTCGCTTCGAGCAGGGTGTCGATACACATCTGATAGTCGCCTCGGTCATACATCTGGTTGCAGCTGATCAGCGTGCGGCTGAATGGGTCTGTTTCCAGTACATATATGCTGTCATAATACTGTGTTGCCTTCTGCACCATGCCTTCCGCAAGATCTGGTGCTGACTTGGCAGCAAAGTCTGCCATCCATCCCGACACTGCATGAATGGTATTGTAGTAGTGAAGCTGAAGT
>SFEH01000062.1 GCA_004557315.1 Bacteroidales bacterium | reverse complement strand
GCCTTTGCAGTGAATACTGACATCAGAGCAAAGAGAGATACTAAAATCTTTTTCATAATTTTGTGATAAAGTATAAAGGTGTATTGTTTTCTAACACGGTCTTGCGGATTGCTTGCAAGACCGTGTCGAATATTTGATAGAATAATTATCCACCGAAGTTATCGAAGCGGATCATATCGTCTTCTACACCGAGAGAGTGGAGGAGATCGAGCACAGTCTTAGCCATCATCGGAGGACCGCAGAGATAGTATTCGCAGTCTTCTGGTGCCTCGTGAGCCTTGAGATAAGTGTCGCCCATTACAGGAGCTACGAAGCCAGGAGTGTATTTGATACCTGCTGCATCAGCCTTAGGATCTGGACGGTCGAGGGCAAGATGGAAGTGGAAGTTAGGGAATTCCTTCTCGAGAGCGAGGAAGTCGTCGAGGAATGGGATTTCCTCAAGCGCACGTGCACCATAGAAATAGTGCATTGGACGCTGACGGTCTTCTGGAGCGATGCCATTGCCCTTGAGCATGTGCATGATCTGTGCACGGAGAGGAGCCATACCTGCACCACCACCGACCCAGATCATCTCGCGACCTGTGCCGTACTGTGGACGGAACTCACCATAAGGACCAGACATGATCACCTTATCGCCTGGCTTGAGGCTGAAGATGTAAGATGATGCGATACCTGGGTTAACATCCATAAAGCCAGGACCCTGATCTTTTGGCTTGAATGGAGGAGTAGCGATACGCACGTTAAGAGTGATGATGTCACCCTCGTCTGGGTAGTTGGCCATAGAGTAAGCACGTACTGTAGGCTCAGAGTTATGACACTTGAGAGGGAAGAGGCCGAACTTCTCCCATGCTGGGAGGTAAGTATCGCCGATGAGAGACTTGTCGAAGTCCTTATCGTAGTCGATATCGAATGCAGGGATCTTGATCTGTGCATAAGAACCTGGCTCGAAGTGCATGTGCTCGCCAGCTGGGAGAGCCACCTTGTACTCCTTGATAAATGTAGCCACGTTCTTGTTGCCGATAACTGTACATTCCCACTCCTTAACGCCGAATACGTCATCTGGAACGATGATCTTGGCATTCTCCTTGATCTTAGACTGGCATGCAAGACGATACTTAGCCTTGATCTGCTTACGGTTGAAGAAGCCAACTTCGGTAGGGAGGATGTCGCCCGCACCTTCTTCGATGATACACTTACACTGACCGCACTTACCGCCACCACCGCAGGCACTTGAGAGGAAGATACCTCCTGACTGAAGAGTAGCGAGTGCTGTAGAGCCGATAGCGGTTTCAATCTGCTTCTTGCCATTGACATCGACGGTGATGTTGCCCGATGGAACGAGCTTAGCCTTGATGACGAGGAGAAGCACTACGAGAATGAGGATAACCGCAAGGAAAACCAGAATTGCTGGTACAAGAGTTTGTAACATTGTTTTGTCCTCCTTTCTGATTAAAGTTGAATACCGCTGAAGCTCAGGAACGCAATTGCCATGAGACCAGTTACGATGAATGTGATACCGAGACCCTTGAGAGGTGCTGGCACGTGGCTGTAAGCAAGCTTCTCGCGGATAGCAGCGAGGCAAGCGATGGCAAACAACCAGCCGATACCTGAACCAAGTGCATAGACTACAGGTTCAGCAAAGTTCTCGAACTCCTTCTGCTGCATGAAGAGCGAACCACCAAGGATGGCGCAGTTTACGGCGATGAGAGGGAGGAAGATACCGAGTGAACCGTAGAGAGCAGGGAAGAACTTCTCAACTACCATCTCAACGATCTGAACGATTGCAGCGATGACTGCAATGAAGATGATGAATGAGAGATATGAGAGATCGACACCCTCGATGAGTGCATTTGGCTGAAGCACATACTTGTCGAGAAGATAGTTGACTGGGAGAGTCACGATCAACACGAAGGTCACTGCTGCACCAAGACCAACAGAGGTCTTGACAGTCTTTGACACTGCAAGGTAAGAACACATACCCAGGAACAGCGCAAAGATCATATTGTCAATAAAGATTGACTTGATGAAAAGATTCAATAATTCCATTTGTCTTTACTTTTATTAGTGGGTATTACTTGTCCTGAAGTTCTGGGTTCTTTGAGCGGAGATACCAGATGATGCAGCCGAGGAGGATGAGGGCTGCTGATGGCATCACGAAGAAGCCGCAGTTCTGATATCCGTCATAGCCAGTCTCGTTGACGAAACGAGCGATAACGTCGATTCCGAAGAGAGTGCCTGCACCGAAGAACTCACGGAAAGTAGCAACGGCGAGGAGGATGAGAGCATAACCGATACCGTTTCCGAGACCATCCATGAGAGCAGGCCATGGCTTGTTGCCAAGTGCGAAGGCCTCAAGACGACCCATGAGGATACAGTTGGTGATGATGAGTCCGACGTAAACAGAGAGCTGCTTACTTACCTCGAAGGCAAATGCCTTCAGAATCTGATTCACGATGATTACGAGCGCTGCTACTACTACAAGCTGTACGATGATACGGATACGGTTTGGAATAGTCTTGCGCAACAGTGAGATAATCACGTTAGCAAAAGCGAGCACGCAAGTGAGCGAGATGCCCATTACGAGAGCAGGCTTCATCTGGGTAGTTACGGCCAAAGCCGAACAGATACCGAGCACCTGTACTACGACAGGGTTATTTGTCCAGAGAGGACCGGTGAAAACACCAGGTTTCTTTTCTGCTGCCATATTATTTAACTACATTATTACATTCAACATTCTTGCAATTGCCACCGCAGTTGCCTTCGCCCTTGCACTGGCCTTCGCCACAACCTTCTGCGTTGTCTTTGCACTTGCCTTCACACTGGCCTTCGCCACAACCTTCTGCGTTGTCCTTGCACTTGCCTGCACACTGGCCTTCGCCTTCATTCTTGCACTTTCCGCAGCACTTCTGCTCCTTGTTGCACTGACCCTGTTCGCCGCCCTGAATAGAGAGGAGGTAAGCCTTGTAGCCAGTGAGTGAGTTGCGGATCATGTCGCCTACATAGTCAGAAGTCTTGGTCGCACCAGTGATGGCATCAACCTTGTTCTCGACGTTCTTCTTTGTGACAACGACAGGAGCGAACTCACCGTTGGTGAAGATTGTCTTGCCGATGAATGCCTTGGCAAAGTTAGGATCGTCCTTGATCTTTGCACCAAGACCTGCAGTCTCGCCCTTGTGGTCGAAGCTTGCACCAGCGATGGTAGAGCCATCGGCCTCAACTGCGATATAACCCCAGATAGCGTCCCAGAGACCTGAACCGTACATACACATAATATAATATGTATTGCCGGTGATGTTTGCCTTGAATACAGGGAGCTGAGCATCGTCCTTGACAATACCGCCCTTGAAGAGACTCTTTGGCTCGATGCCGAAAGCATTGGCATCGACAGTGTTGCCATTGACATCAACTACGAGTGTATTGTTGTCCATGTCGAGTTCGCTCCAGATATCGGCAGCATTGGTGAATGTAACCTCCTTGCCGAGCTTTTCAGCTACTGCCGAGAGGATCTGCTGCTTCTTCTCATTGTCGGAGTTGGCCTTCTGCTGTGGAGCGAGACCTACGGCTGCGACTGTGAGCAATACTGCAACGAGGACAGTGAGGATCAATGCATAGACAATTGTATAAACATTGCTGTTGGTGTTAAGGCCTTTCTTTGCTGGCTTTGACTCATCAGCAATCTCTTCAAACATTGAAGAAGGCTGCTTGCATACAGGACATTCCGCAGGAGCCTTATCACCTTCGTGGATGTAACCACAAACTGTGCATCTAAATTTCTTAGCCATTGTGATTATGCCTTTACGCGCTTAGCACGCTTGTTAATATTAGCGTCAACAACATAGTAGTCGATGAGTGGAGCAACGGCATTACCGAGGAGGACTGCCATCATTGCACCTTCTGGATAACCAGTGTTGAACATACGGATGATGATTGCCATGACACCGATGAAGAGACCATAGATGATCTTACCAGTGTTGGTGCGGCAACCTGTTACAGGGTCGGTAGCCATGAAGACTGCTGCGAATGCGAAACCACCGAGGCAGAGCTGCTGGACAACTGTTGGAGCTGTCTCAGAGAATGCAGCGATGATGGCACTGGTCACAGCACCACCTACAAACACACTGAGCATGATGCGCCAGCTTGCAACGCGAGTAGCAAGGAGAACGACTGCACCAATGAGGATTGCAAGTGTTGATGTCTCGGCAATTGAGCCAGGGATAGTTCCGAGGAATGCGTCAAGTGTTGTGCACTCGATTGGCAGACCTGAAGCAACCTGTGCGAGAGGAGTAGCGCCAGAGAAACCATCGACAACCTGTGTTCCCTCGATAGGAGTGTTGCAGAGAGCCGAACCTGTGCGTACGAATACCTCGTCGCCCGACATAGCCTTTGGATAGGCAAAGAAGAGGAATGCACGTGTGATGAGTGCAGGGTTGAAGATGTTCATACCTGTACCACCGAAGATCTCCTTGGCGAAGATTACTGAGAATGCAGTTGCAACGGCAATCATCCAGATAGGAGTGTTGACAGGCACGATCATTGGGATGAGGAGACCTGATGCGAGGAAGCCTTCAGCCACTTCTTCGTGCTTGTAGGCAGCAACAGCCATTTCGATGCCAAGACCTACTACATAGCTGACAATAACCTTTGGAAGGAAGGCTACCAAGCCGTAGAGGAACTGCATGAACCAGCCGTCATCGATGCCGAGGGCAAGGTCATGCTGATAACCAACGTTCCACATACCGAAGAGCAGGGCTGGCATCAAAGCGACGATCACCATTGAGATGACACGCTTAGAGTCAACCGAGTCGTGAACCTGTACGCCACGCTTGCCTGCGGTGTGACGAGGAACGAAGAGGAAAGTATGGAATGAGTCATAGATTGACCAGAACTTCTCATACTTGCCGCCCTTCTCAAATTGAGGGGCGATCTTTTCTTCTATAAAATCGTTTAACTTACTCATGACTTATTCCATTTCTTTACGGAGTTTAACCAATCCATCTGCGATGACCTGCTGCACAGGTGTCTTAGATGCGTCAACAAACTCACAAAGAGCGAAGTCTTCTGGAGCAACCTCATAGATGCCGAGAGCCTCCATGCGGTCGATGTTGAATGTCAGTGTAGCCTTGTAAAGCTCCTCTGGGAAGATATCCATAGGGAACACCTTCTCCCAGTCACCACTTACGATAAGAGCACGCGAGCCACCCTTGAGACGAGCATCGAGAGTCCATGACTTTGACTTGAACAGACCGAAGAGACCTGCAAGACCTGTTGGGCTTGTAGAGTAACGGTTGAGACCTGGAGTGATCCAGCCGAACATCTCGTCGGTGTCACCGCCATCAGGAATGACTGTCACGGTGTTGTCATAGAAACCTACTGTGCCTTCCTTGCCAGCGTTCTGACCTGTGAGCACGTTGCCAGCGATGAAGCGCTGAGTGTAGTCAGCACCCTTAACCTTGCCTGCAACTACTGAAGCGATTGAAGAACCAGGAAGAACCTTTGCATAAGCAGGAGCAACGATCTCTGAACCTGCAACTGTGATGATGCGGCTGAAATCGACCTTGCCTGCGAGTGCACGACCAATCACGATGAGGTCGTAAGCGCTCACTGTCCATACCTGTTCGCCCTTGTTGATAGGCTTGATGTGGTTGATCTGAACACCCACGTTGCCAGCAGGATGTGGACCCTCGAACGAAACCACTTCACAGTCCTTGAGAAAGAGACTTGTGCCTGCCTTGACTCCAACGTAAACCTTGCCAGCTGTGAGCTTTGCGAGAGCAGAGATACCTGCCTGAAGCTCGGCCTCCTGACCCTTGACAACGAATGAGAAATCTGGTGCGAGTGGAGCACTGTCCCAAGCGCTGACAAAGATGTCGCGTGGCTGAACCTCTGGGTTTGCAACTACATTGTAAGGACGCTGCTTGATGAATGGCCATACGCCGGCATTCAAGAGAGCAGTCTTGATGTCCGCTGCAGATGCGCTTGCAGGGTTAACAGCTGGAAGTTGTACACTTGTGCCCTTGCCGTCTTTTGCGACAACGATGCTAAGCACTTTGCGACGCTCGCCACGGTTAACAGCCTCAACGGTACCGCTAACTGCGCTGACGAACTTAATCTCAGGGTGATTCTTATCCTGGAACAATGGTGTTCCGGCAGACACAGAATCGCCCACTTTGACAAGAACCTTAGGGGTGATGCCTACGAAGTCGTCTGGCACGAGTGAGAACTTCTTGTCCTCCTGTACGCTGACGAGCTTTGCTTCAGGTGCACCTGCAAGATTGATGTTCAAACCTTTTTTGAGCTTAAAACTTGCCATTAAATTAAAAATTTGTTATAGATAAAAATATAGTTTTATGATTAGATCATGCTTTGAAAGACCTATAATACACGGCGCGAATATAATAAATATATTATTTCGATGCGTGCGATTCTTAAAATTATTTAAAATAACAAACCTTGGGACTTGGTTTGTCCCCAAGGTTGAAATCTTAAGTTTGCAATATTTTTATGTTTTATATCGCACTGTCTCGTAATATCAGGTCGTGCTTGACTATGATATGCTTGGGTTCTGAAACGTCTTCTTTATCGTTTAGTCGCTCGATCAGGATAGTAGCTGCCAGTTCGGCGGTCCGATGCTGATTGAGGTCAAATGATGCGAGGGGTGTGCTCAGATAATTGTCGAAAGTCTCGTTGGCAACTCCAATGATGGCAATGTCTTCTGGTATTCTTATGCCCTTCTTCTTGAAAATTTCAATGGCTGTTATGGCTGAATAGTCACCCGATGAGAAAATGCCGTCAGGACGTTCTTCGTTGGTCAGGATCTTCAGTGCCGCTTCTGTGCCGGTCTCCATTGTGATGCAGTTTTCGAAGACGAATTTCTCGTTCAACTCCAGTCCTGCATCAGCGAGTGCTTTCTTGTATCCGTTGAAGCGTTCCTGGTATTGCTTCATGCGCAATGGACCTGTAAAGATGCCGATCTTGCTGCAGCCTTTCTTTCGAAGCTGCATCACGGCATCATAGCCAATCTGGAAATTGTCGTTGGTGATGCTGTCGGTATTACATTCTTCGGGTATTCGGTCGAAATATAACAGAGGGGTGTGGTGGGCGTTGCATAGCTCTTCGTAGCTTGCTCCGACGCTGTTGGCAGAAAGCGATATGGCGATGCCATCGACTTTCTTTGAAATGAGTGACTTGACGGCTGCCAGTTCTTCTTCCTGATTTTCGTTGCTTGCTGCAATGATTATGTTGTAGTCGTGCTTCTGTGCCGTTGTCTGGAACGAGCTGATCAGTGTGGCAAAGTAATTACGGTCGATGCGAGGCACGATAATGCCCAACACATTGCCTTTGCCTGTGCGCAAATGGTGTGCAATAGGGTCGGGGATATAGTTCAACTCGGCTGCCAGTTCTTGCACAGCCTTTCTCATTTTTGCACTTATCCTCAAGTTGTTCTGGAGAGCTCTCGAAACAGTCGATGCTGTCGTGTTGAGTCTCTGCGCCAGATCATAGATGGTGATTTTCTCTTTTTCGCCCATGGCATTAAATAGTTTGTTGTGTTGTGCAAAAATAAGTGAATAAATTGAATAGACAAAAAACAAGAGCGAAAAAATGCACATATTTCGCATTTTTTCGCTCTTTATTGCTCAGAATGGTTAGTTTTTGAATACTAATCCATCTTCTCCGGTATCAACAATAATAGGTTTTGTCCTATCGATTGCGCCAGACAGCAAGGTCTTAGACAATGAATCGAGCACATACTTCTGTATTGCACGCTTCACAGGGCGGGCACCGAATTGTGGATCGTAACCCTCCTTGGCGAGGAATCGACGAGCTGCATCGGTGACGCGCAGCTCAATATCGTTGGCCTTGAGTATCGACCAGCATCTTGAGAGCTGGATGTCCACAACTTCACGAATGTCCTGTTCAGAGAGTGGCGTGAACTTGACTATCTCGTCAATACGGTTGATGAACTCCTGCTTCATCACCGTGCGCAACTGCTCTTCGGCAAGGTTGCTGGTCATGATGATGATGGTGTTCTTGAAGTTGACGTTACGTCCCTTGCCATCGGTCATGTGTCCTTCGTCGAGTACCTGAAGCAGGGTGTTGAAGACATCAGGATGAGCCTTCTCAACCTCATCGAAGAGCACTACGCTATACGGCTTGCGACGCACAGCCTCGGTGAGCTGACCGCCTTCCTCATAGCCGACGTATCCCGGAGGCGCACCGAACATACGTGTCACGCTGAACTTCTCCTGATACTCTGACATGTCGATACGTGTGATCATCTTCTCGTCGTCGAATAGGAACTCTGCCAATGCCTTGGCGAGCTCTGTCTTGCCGACGCCAGTCTGTCCGAGGAAGAGGAACGAGCCGATAGGACGCTTTGGGTCATTAAGACCGGCACGGCTGCGACGAATGGCGTTCGACACTGCCTCGATAGCGGCATTCTGGCCTACTACACGCTTGTGCAGCTCTGCTTCAAGGTTAACGAGCTTGTCGCGCTCTGATGTCATCATCTTGTTGACAGGGATGCCAGTCCAGTTGCTGACAACCTCGGCAATGTCGTTGGCATCGATTTCTTCCTTGATGAGCGACTCGCCTTCCTGATTGTGCAGTTCTTCCTGCAGACGTTCGTTTTCCTTCTCCTTTTGAGGGATGGTCTCGTACTGGATCTTGGCTACCTGACCATAGTCGCCATGCTGCTTTGCCTGTTCAGCCTGGAACTTAAGGTTCTCGATGTCGATCTTGTTCTGCTGTATCTTGTTGATGAGGGCTTTCTCTGACTCCCATTTCTTGCGCAGCTTGTCTTCATCAGCCTTCAGCGCCTTGATCTTCTCGTCAAGAGCATTGAGCTTGACCTTATCGTTCTCCCACTTGATAGCCTCGCGTTCGATCTCGAACTGCATTACCTGACGATGTATCTCGTCGAGCGCCTCAGGTTCGCTGTCGCGTTCCATTCGCAGCTTTGCCGATGCCTCGTCGATGAGGTCGATAGCCTTGTCGGGAAGGAAACGGTCGGTGATGTATCGTGTAGAGAGACGCACGGCCTGAATGATGGCAGCATCCTTGATACGGATCTTATGATGGTTCTCATAGCGCTCCTTCAAGCCACGCAGGATGGCAATGGCAGCAGTCTCGTCTGGCTCATCGACCATTACTTTCTGGAAACGGCGTTCAAGAGCCTTGTCCTGCTCGAAGTATTTCTGATACTCGTTGAGGGTAGTGGCACCCACGGCACGCAGTTCACCACGAGAGAGGGCTGGCTTGAGGATATTGGCAGCATCCATTGCGCCTTGACCACCTCCTGCACCTACGAGAGTATGTATCTCATCGATGAAGAGGATGATCTCGCCATCGGATTGCTGTACTTCGCTGATCACGTTCTTCAGTCGTTCCTCAAATTCGCCTTTATACATAGCACCTGCAACAAGTGCGCCCATATCGAGCGAATAGAGTTGCTTCGATTTCAAGTTCTCGGGCACATCGCCGCGCACGATACGTTGAGCGAGACCTTCAGCAATGGCAGTCTTTCCCGTTCCTGGTTCACCGATCAATACTGGATTGTTCTTGGTACGACGAGACAGAATTTGCAGTACTCGTCTGATCTCATCATCACGACCAATCACAGGGTCGAGTTTGCCAGCACGGGCTTTCTCGCAGAGGTTGATGGCATACTTGTCAAGTGCCTTCTCCTCTTTCTGATTTTGATTCTGATTCTGATAATTGTTCATAATGCAATTGATTAAAAGTTTTTACACCAGAACTTTCAATTGCCGTGCCACAGTCGGTCTGATGGTCATACTTTACGCTTTCGGAGGCTATTCATTGTCATTTTGGCAGTCTTTCACGACATTTTTTCAATCAGTTCACGATAGATTGGATTATCACAAAGGAGCTGCTTGTTGCCCACAATAAAAAGATGTTTGCGTGCGCGTGTTATGATCACATTCAGTTTTCTGTCGATCATCTGTCCTTCGATCATTACAGGTGCCGACAGTTGTTTCAGTTGATTTGGCGTTGACACTGTGGCCGTGAAGATGATGATGTCGCGCTGGCTTCCCTGGTATCTTTCAGCGGTGTCGATATTGATCAACTCGCTGTGACCGACGTTCCTCAATGCCAGTTCCTTCCTTATTGCCGAAATCTGGTTGCGATATGGCACAATGATGCCCAGGGTTTTTGCATTGATTTCGATCTTCTTTTCGTGATAGATGTCGAAGATACGCTTCACGAGATCGCCCACCTTCCTTGCTTCTGCGACATTGCATTTGGTCGATTGGTTGGAGTGGCATTCTTCGGAGTCGGGTTTCACGTCGAGGAAGAAATATCTTGGCATAGGTGCTTCTATCTCAAGCTGATGACTTAACGGTATTGGCTCAAGCCTATTGCTATAGAACATGCTGTTGGCAAACTTTGCTATTTCAGGATGCATTCTCCCTTGATGAATAAGATGACCCACTACCGATGGGTTCTTGGTGAGGTTATCGTCAAACAGTCGTTCGAACAGCAACTTGTTTTTGCTTTGCTGCAAAGTCACGGCAGGCAGCTGCTTATGGTCGCCTATGAGGATGAATCGCTTGGCATTGGTGAGCAGTTCGATGAACTGATAGTCGAGAATCTGTGATGACTCATCGACGATGATTGTATCGAACTTTTTTAGGTCGAGTAGCGAGTGGTTGATGTTGAGGCGCGAGGTCGTTGATACGAATATGCGCATCTCATGAATCTTCTGAAGCAGTTCGGAGCGTTTCTTGCAGGTGTCGATATGGTGTGACAGCAGATGTCGCGTGAAACGAGGGTCATTGCAGTCGAACTCTGAGCCCAATCGGCAGTAGTCGAGGAAGGGATTGTCGCTTCCTATGATGTCTTCGAGTGTGCTGCAGATCTCATCGACTGCACGATGGGTGAACGAGAGCAGCAGAATGTTCTCGGATGTTTCTTCAAAAAGACGAGTTATCAGCTTACGCAGGACGACGCTTGTCTTTCCCGTACCAGGAGGACCTACAAGTACGAAATAGTCTTTGGATGCAAGCATCCGTCCTACAAGATTGTCGATGAATGGCACATCCTCTTCCTTGTAGTCGATGGCTTTGGGAGTCTTGCCTTCGATCAGTAGCTCATGCCAATGTTTCGGAGCCTTCAGCATCCGGAACAAAGATCGGCAGGAGAGGGCGGTGCTGCTATTGATGATATCATGTTCACAGGCAAAGCTGACATCATGAATATTCTCGAAATGCACGGAACGTTCACTGTTGCGCAGTTCCACTGACAGACTTTCATCCTCGATGGCAGTGATGTTTCCACGCATGATAATGCGGGAGTTGGCTTTTGTCTCGACATTGTCGATAGGGTAGATCATGACGGAGTCACCCACACGGAAATCGTGCGACGTGAAGTCATCGTCGTTGATGATGCTGAAGACTATCCCTGTCACTTCGCCCACTTCACCTGTTGTCAGACTCTCGATTGTCATTGGCGAGATGATCTTGCCGTCGGCACATTTCTGGCAATAGCTATTGAGCCAGATATTTGAGAATGCCCTGTCGTTGCAGACAGAACCTTCCTCGCCCAGACGTGTTATTTCTTCTTCTCTCAAGATGAACTGCATCTGCTCGAAGAACCATTCTTTCAGCGCTGGCTGTGCCTCGGTGATTATTTTGATATTCTCAATCAGTTCAGGCTTGGTATATTCGTCCCACAGCTTGTTGTAGCCACAATACATCGCATTGACGGTCTCTGGAGTGAATAGCGAATGGCCTTTGCCTGTTGCTATCTGATGAAGGTATCCGATGATCTGATTCCTGATCTGGAGAGCCTTATCGACGAATGTTCGGCAGTATTGTTCCTTTGACAGCAATGGATATTTGTTATACAATAAGTAGTTATGTATTCTGTCATATCCTATACCTCGGTTGTAATGCAATACTTCAGCATAGAGGAGGGTCTGTATGAGGTGCGATGACTTGCTGCATTTTCTCCATTCATCGAGTTTGCCTGATTTCAGCTCTATGATCGAAGCTTCATTGGCATTGTGAAACT
>SFEH01000212.1 GCA_004557315.1 Bacteroidales bacterium | reverse complement strand
TAGAGGGAAAATGCATTTATTTTACGCAAACGGTTGCATAAATGGCATTTTCCCTCTATCTTTGCAGCGTGTTTTTCATGGTATTAGATTTAAGGTAATGTAACAAGCAAGGTCGTCGAGAGACGGCCTTCTTGCTTTTAAAGCCCCCTTATCATGCCGACTGCATCATCCATGATGCTATAAAGCTCGGTCACTGAATTTGCACGGAGCATGGCGATGCGGGTCTCTCTGAAATTGGGGATTCCCTTGAATACTGGAGTAGCAGCAAGATGACGGCGGATATGAAGGATGCCCTTAAGATCGCCGATACGTGCAACACTCTCCTCAATCTGATGCTTGAGGGCAAGAATACATTCATCAAGAGGTATTGGAGGTAATTCTTCTCCCGTAAGAAGAAGATGCTTGATCTCACGGAATATCCATGGGCGCCCAAAGGTAGCTCGTCCGACCATGATGGCATCCACACCATAACGCTCGAAGTTCTGCTTGGCTATAACTGCCGAAGTGACATCTCCATTGCCGATGATAGGGATAGAGATGCGAGGGTTGTTCTTAACCTCGCCAATCAGCGTCCAGTCGGCCTCACCATTATACATCTGGCTACGAGTTCGTCCGTGAATGGCGAGAGCTGAAATGCCACAGTCCTGAAGCTGCTCGGCAAGAGTGGTGATGATCTTATGCTCACAATCCCATCCAAGGCGGGTTTTGACAGTAACTGGGATATTGACCGCCTTGACCACTTCACGGGTGATATCGAGCAACAGAGGTACATTCTGCAGCATTCCTGCTCCAGCGCCCTTTCCTGCCACCTTCTTGACCGGGCAACCAAAGTTGATGTCGATGATGTCGGGACGAGCCTGTTCAACAATCCTGGCAGCCTCAACCATACTCTGCACATCACGTCCATATATCTGAATCACCACAGGCCGTTCCTCCTCAAGAACCTTGAGTTTACGCATCGTACTGTCGATGTTGCGGATGAGCGCATCGGCCGAAACAAACTCGGAATACACCATATCGGCACCGAACTGTTTACACTGAAGACGGAAGCCAATATCGGTAACGTCTTCCATTGGCGCAAGAAACACTGCGCGGTCGGGAAAAGTAATATCTGCTATTTTCATAGCGCAAAAATAAGAATTTTTACTCATATATGATAATTAAAAGTCTTTAAAATTTGTTTTCTACTCAATAATCATTATTTTTGCGCACAATTAATAGCCGACAATCATACTTGAAAGTGAAACATTCTATCAATTTCAATAAATAATTCAAATTTTAAATCTATGTGGTTAACATCTTCATCAATCGGCCGTAAGGTAGTGATGAGCGTGACAGGCGCATGTCTCGTACTCTTCCTCACCTTTCATATGGCGATGAACCTTGTTTACGTGTATGATGTCATGGTAGGTACACCATGTGGCGAACACTACTACGACAAGGTATGTGAGTTCCTCGGAACTAACTGGTATGCACTTCTCGGTACTGCAGGTCTTGCAGCACTGGCTGTGTTCCATATCATCTACGCCTTCATTCTGACTGCTCAGAACTACAAGGCTCGTGGTAAGGACCGTTATGCAGTGAGTGGAAAGCAACCTGTTCATTGGGCAGCTAAGAACATGCTCGTGCTCGGTATCATTATCGTTTGCGGTCTCGCAATCCATCTCTACCATTTCTGGTACAACATGATGTTCGCTGAGCTCGTTGAAATGGAAGGTCAGTTTGGTCCTGCTGAGGGCTTCAACTGGATCACTTACCAGTTCTCTTGCCCAATCGCTGTCGGCATCTATGTTGTCTGGTTTGCTGCTCTCTGGTACCACCTCACTCATGGTATCTGGTCTTCAATGCAGACTCTCGGCTGGAACGGCAAGGTTTGGTTGAACCGTTGGATCTGCATCAGCTATGTATGGGCAACAATCATCGTGCTCGGTTTTGTAGCAGTAATGCTTGCTGCAATGTTTGCAACTCCAGGCTGTGGCACAGCTGCTTGCTGTGGCGCTTGCTAATCATCAATTATCAACTGTAAATTGTCAATAAAATATGGCTACTGAACATATTATGGCTCCTGAACTGTCAAAGATTCCTGAGGGTAAGTTGGCAGAAAAGTGGACATGAGATGGGCTTCAAGGTAAAGTGCTTCTGCATCCAGGATTCTCCACGTCGTGCACACTCAATCGCTGCACAGGGTGGTATCAATGCAGCCAAGAACTACCAGAACGATGGCGACTCTGTATATCGTCTCTTCTACGATACTATCAAGGGTGGTGACTACCGTGCTCGCGAGGCTAACGTATATCGTCTTGCTGAGGTTTCAAACAACATCATCGACCAGTGTGTTGCACAGGGCGTGCCTTTCGCTCGCGAATACGGCGGAACCCTCGCTAACCGTTCTTTCGGTGGCGCTCAGGTTTCTCGTACATTCTATGCTAAGGGACAGACGGGTCAG
>SFEH01000061.1 GCA_004557315.1 Bacteroidales bacterium | reverse complement strand
GTCGCCAAAACCAAGAGGTGCGAAGAGCGGTGCCATCCAACTGGCAATATGCGAGAGAATGGACTGGCTGGAATCGGTCACCACTGTCAGATGGAAATTGAAGGTCTGCAGGAACCAGATGACAATAGATGCAGCAAAGATCACCGTGAAAGCTCGTTGAAGGAAATCCTTTGCCTTGTCCCACATCAGACGTGCCACATTGCCCACCCCTGGCATTCGGTAGTTTGGCAACTCCATTACAAAAGGCACAGCCTCACCTTTCAATGTGGTGCGCTTGAAAACCAAAGCAGCGAGGATGCCTATGAGCACGCCAAAAGCATATAGCCCTACAATGATCAATCCTGAATATTGAGGAAAGAAGATGGTGGTAAAGAAGAGATAGACAGGCATCTTGGCTGTGCAGCTCATAAATGGTGTGAGCATGATGGTGAGCTTGCGGTCGCGCAATGACGGCAAGGTACGCGAAGCCATTACACTTGGCACAGAGCAGCCGAATCCGATGAGCAATGGCACTATCGATCGGCCAGAGAGTCCAATCTTGCGCAACAAGCCATCGGTCACAAAAGCTATTCGCGCCATATAACCGCTGTCTTCGAGCAATGAGAGGAAGAAGAAAAGCAATATGATAAGTGGCAGGAAACTGACTACGCTTCCCACACCTGTGAATATGCCATCGACAACCAAGGAATGTATCACCTCATTGACATTCCACGAAGTCAAAGCCATATCGACTGCCTGCGTGATCTGGTCAATGCCATTCTCGAGCATCTCCTGGAGCCATGCGCCCAAAGAACCGAAAGTGAGATAGAACACCAAGGCCATGATGGCAATGAACGACAAGTGAGCGGTGTAGCGTCCTGTGAAGATTCTGTCAATCATCAGGCTTCGCACGTGCTCCTTGCTGATGTGAGGCTTGACAACCGTCTTGCTGCACAAGGCATGGATGAACGAAAAACGCATGTCGGCAATGGCTGCACTGCGATCCAAGCCTCGCTCCTCCTCCATCTGACGAAGGATATGTTCGATAGTCTCGCTCTCGTTCTGCGACAACTGCAAAGCCTTGATGACAAGCTCATCGCCTTCGACTATCTTTGCCGCAGCAAAGCGCAGTGGTATGCCTGCCTTGTGGGCATGGTCTTCGACAAGATGCATGATGGCATGCAGGCAACGGTGCACTGCTCCACCATGGTCTTCAGGGTCGCAGAAATCCTGAATGGCAGGTGCCTCTTGATATTTGGCGACATGGATGGCATGTTCGATCAATTCGTGAACACCCTGATTCTTCATGGCGCTGATAGCCACTACAGGCACTCCAAGCACCTCCTCCATGCGGTTGATGCGGATAGTGCCTCCGTTGCCTTCTATCTCATCCATCATATTGAGTGCTATCACCATAGGCACACCAAGCTCTATCAGCTGCATCGTGAGGAAGAGGTTGCGCTCGATGTTGGTGGCATCGATGATGTTGATGATGCCTTGCGGACGGGAATTGATGATGAAATCGCGACTCACTATCTCCTCGCTTGAAAAAGGCGAGAGACTGTAGATTCCAGGGAGATCCACGACTTCGGCGTTGTCATATCCTCTGATCTTGCCAGCCTTCCAATCGACTGTCACTCCAGGGAAGTTTCCTACATGCTGGTTGGCACCAGTCAACTGGTTGAACAACGTTGTCTTGCCGCAGTTCTGGTTGCCAACAAGGGCAAAAGTGATCTTGGAGCCTTCGGGCAATGGGTGCTCGTGCGTCTTGTCATGATAGCGGCCCGATTCACCGAGACCAGGGTGTTCAAGGTCAGGAGTATGCAGCACATCTATCTTGCGACGTCGTTCGGCTTTCATTGCCTCACGAGTCTTCTCGATTTTCTCAACTTCAACATTGGCAGCATCGCCAATTCGCAGAGTCAGGTCATATCCTTGCAGACGTATCTGCATCGGATCGCCCATCGGTGCAAACTTGACTACCTTTATCTCTGTTTCAGGGATGATACCCATATCGAGGAAATGCTGACGCAATGCGCCTTCACCTCCCACAGAGATGACTCGACAAGTCTGTCCTATTTTCAATTCATTGAGAGTCATAGAAAGAAACCCATTAAATATAGTTTACCAAGTAAAAAGTGACGCAAAGATATACAAAAATTGCAAACTCGCCAAAAATATAAGGTTAAAAATAATAACATATAACTGATAATAGGTAATTGATTTCAGCAAGCAGAGAAAAGCAGGTGAAAATTTTGCAGAATCAAAAAATATCCCTACCTTTGTCGCAATTCTAATCAAAAAAACACTTGATATTTGGACAATGGAAACAATAGACAATGAGACAAAGCAGAAAAGCATAGGCAATGGAATGCCTGACCCTGGGATTGAAGGAGATGCGCCACATCAAAGGATAGAAGGCGAAGAAAGCGAGAAGCACGTCTGCTTAAGCTGCGGTATGGAATACGAAGGCAACTATTGCCCAAACTGCGGACAGTCGAAGAAAGTGGGACGTCTGTCGCTCAAGCGCGTCCTGACCGAATCATTGCCAGATATCTACAACCTCGACAACCGTTTCCTGCGCACATGCATCGATCTGTTCCGTCGCCCAGGTGAGATGATCATGGAGTATATCAAAGGCAACCGTGTCATCTACTACAAGCCTATTTCCCTGCTCTTTGTCCTTGCGTCGATTCTGATCATCGTGAAGCATCTGTGCAATATCGAGACGACACATGAATTTGACCCTAATATCTACAATCTTGGAGATAGGATCAGATGGTGCGAAGAGGGCAGTTTGCTTGACAAGATAGTACGCACTTTATACTACATGTACTGGAACGATGCATGGAGCACCATAGTCTCAATCACACTTCTTGTGTGGCCGCTGAAGAGTGCCTTCCGCAAGACCGAGGTGGCTCGTTCGCTCAACCTTGCAGAATTCTTCTTCATCATGCTTTTCCTCAACTGCCAGAGCTTCATTGTCAAAATCCTCCAGATTCCGCTCAACTACATTTGTTCACACTGGACAGTAACATCAGGTCTTTTTGATGATGGCAACATGGATGTAGTATGTATGATACTTTGGCTGTGGGCTTTCATGCAGATATTCGGTACAGGCAAACGCAGGACTCTATGGAACTACTTCAAGGCTAATGTCTTGATGTACACCATGGTTGTTCTCATCACCATATTGCTATCTCTCATAGTGTCGCTCGGCTGGTCGTTGATTGACAGAGAGTCGAATCCTTTTATCAAGATAAAGAACGAGTTTGAAAATGGCGGAATCATCCAACAGATAGACAGCCTCCAACAGGGCAATGACACCATCATCCTCAATATTGGGGATATGAAAATCAACCTGTCGGATGATGGCATCGAATCAGATTAGCGTATAGGCAATATATCCTATATAGCTGGCAAGAAGCACACCTCCTTCAACACGCTCAAGGAGGTGGTTGGTCTTGAGAAATACCCAGAGAGCAACAGTGAGGATGCTCATCACAGCATAGTCGTTGACAAAACCTGCGTCGGAATTCTGGATTGGGCAGATGGCAGAAGACAATCCGATGACACAGAGGATATTGAAGGTGACCGACCCGATGATGTTGCCTATTGCCATCTCGGTCTTGCCCTTGAGAGCAGCCATGACCGAAGCAAAGAGTTCAGGAAGGCTGGTTCCTACTGCAACGATGGTGAGGCCTACGATGCGCTCCACTTCTTCAGCCGGTGTGCCGAAATACTCGCCAAGCTCACGCGCAATGGCCGAAGCCCCATCGATGAGCCAGTTCGCTCCCATCACAAGAAGCGAGCCTCCTGCCACAATAAGGAAAAGAGCGAGCCACACTGACATTGGCTTCTTTCCTGCCTCATCAGCTTGTATCTCTGATGCGCCCGATGCTGCCGACAGCTTCTCTTTCTTTCGCGAATCGACAACCTGCCAGATGACATAGCAGAGCAGCAAGGCAAAGCCTATGATACCGGCAAGACGAGATATAGTGCCTGTCATTGCTACTACCACAAACGACAATACAGAGATAACCATGAAAGGAGCATCGATGCGGATTGTCTTGTTGTCGGTCGGACATGGCACAATCAATGCCGAGACTCCAAGTATCAAGGCAATGTTGGCAATGTTTGAACCTACGACATTGCCGATCGCGAGTCCTGAGCTGCCCTGAAGAGCAGCTTGCAGGCTGACCAAAAGCTCAGGAGCCGATGTGCCAAATCCTACAATGGTGAGACCTATGACCATCTCACTGACCTTAGCCTTACGTGCAACTGCGGTTGCACCATCAACAAGGAAATCTCCGCCTTTGATCAGGCAGATAAATCCAATCACTATCAATGCAATATTGAGAAACATAATACGTAATCTTTGGTAAAATCAAAATTGATTGTTAAGGCTGATGCCATGTCCTTGACATCCATCGCCATCACTTTCTTGTCAAAATCGATACTTGTGACACAAGTCAGATTCTGCAAATCAAAATACTTCTGGCCGAGATACTTGAACACAGCCTCCTTGGCACTCCATATCAGATGCATCGCGAGCACAGGATCGGCAGTTCCTTCTACAAGCACATCTTCGGCTTTCTGCATAAACTTCGACCTGACGCGCTCCACTCGTCTGCCTCGTCGCTCAATGTCAATTCCCACAGGCTTGTCGGCAAGCGCTACTGCCACATAGCCATCGGTGTGGCTGATGCTGACATAATGCCCCAAACCAGTAAGCGAAGGAGCGCCATACTGGTCATACGACACTATCTGCTCGCTATGGAGCATCTCTTTCAGCAGGCAGCGAGTAGCCAGAATCTCAAGTCTGCGACGGCTATCTGGTTTGAGATTGGCAACCTTTGACGCATAGTAATCCTCATGCTCAAGCAGAGCCTCATACTGCTCTGCAGTCTTGTCGATAGCTGAAACCTTAACCTGCATTTATCTTCACCTTTACACGTTCGATACGTCGCTTGTCCATCGAGAGAACGGTAAACAAGATGCCTTTGTACTTGACGTGCTCGTTGAGATGGAGGAAATCCTGCTTGACTTCGAGCAGCAAGCCACCGATTGATTCACAGTTGTCGGCCTTGTCGCCAAGCATCTCTGAATCAATGTTCACCACCTTGCAGAAATCGGTGATTGAAGTACGAGCCTCGAAAATCCATTCTCCGTTGCCAATCTTCTCCCACGTGCGTTCATCCTCGTCGTATTCGTCGCGGATCTCGCCCACAATCTCCTCGAGCACGTCTTCCATCGTGATGAGACCTGACGTTCCGCCAAACTCATCGACCACTATCGCCATGTGAAGATGCTTGCAACGGAAATCGTCGAGCAGATCATCGATCATCTTGTTTTCGGGCACATAATATGGGGCGCGCAAGAGATTCTGCCACTTGAACGAGTCGTTGCGATCGAGGAAAGGCAGCAGATCCTTGATATAGAGAATGCCCTTGATATGGTCTTCGGTCTCTTCATATACAGGGATGCGCGAATAGTTCTGATCCACCACAATGCGCAAGACCTTGCTGAAAGGCTCGCCCACCTCGATCGTCACCATCTCGCTTCGGCTTGTCATGGCATCCTTGACAGTCTTGTTGCCAAACTGAATGATACCCTCGAGCATCTTCTTCTCTTCCTTGTCGCGCGCCACCTGTGGAGTCAGCTTCATCGCTTCGCTGAGATCCTCAACCGTTACGTCATCGCTCATCTTGTCGGCAAGACGACGGTTGATGATTCCTGTGGAATTGACCAGAAGAGAGATGAACGGACTGAAGATATAAGACATGAACATCATCATCCTTGCCACACCTCGGGCGAAGCTCAGGGGCTTGTGCGATGCATAGACCTTTGGCATGATCTCGCCAAAAAGCAGGAGCAGGAAAGTGAGGATGACGGTCTCAAGGATAAAGATCAGCACGACCGAAGTCTCATGATGGTCGATAATCTTGGTCATGAACAAAGTGAAGAGTGTGATAATGGCCACATTGACCAGATTGTTGCCTATGAGGATGGCAGCCATCAGTCGCTCCGACTTTTCGAGCAAGTCGCTGATGAGGCTGTCATTCGGATGCTCCTCGTTCTCGATCTTTTCCAAGTCGCGCGGACGAAGCGAGAAGAAAGCCACCTCCGATGCAGAGATCAACGCTGAAAGAAAGAGCAGCATCAATGCGCATATCAGCGAGATGATCGCGATGAAGTCAGGAGCAGTAAATACTATATGAAAAATTTCACCCATTGTTTGATTTATCAATATCAACCGTTAATTGTCGGTTCATTAACTATTTGTCATATTATCTTTTCTTTTTCAAGAGCTTATTGTGGAGCGTTGTTGCACTCAGTTCTGAATTATAGCGCGAACGATAGAAGAGCGATATGCCTCCTGTCTCTTCGCTCACTACAATGATCTTCGAATCGGTCAGCTCAGACAAGCCCATGGCGGCACGATGACGCAAGCCCAGGCTCTTGTCCATGCGGGTATTATGGGAAACAGGAAGCACACATCCTGCCTTGTATATACGGTCGCCCTTGATGATCATTGCACCATCGTGAAGTGGCGTATTCTTGAAGAAAATCTGTTCGATGAGACGAGTCGAGATGCGAGCATCGATCTCCTCTCCTTGCGTACAGAAATCATCAAGGTCATCGTTGCCCTGAATCACTATCAATGCTCCGACTTTCTCCTGCGACATGTTGCGACAGGCATGAACCAGATCATCGACCCACTGGTTGTCGTCGTTCTTCTTCAGGTCTGATCGGCCGAAGGAATTCAACAGCGACTGCAACTGATAGCGTGAGCCGAAACGAATGAGCATCTGGCGAATCTCGCTCGAAAAGATCACGATGATGGCAATAAGCCCCACGTTGATGAAGCCATCGAGTATGGAGCCAAGCAGTCGCATCTTGATTATCTGCGACACAACCAGCCAGACAATGAAGATGATCACAATACCCTGGAATATCACGAACGAACCGCTCTTCTTCGTTACTCTGTACAAGTAATAAAGAATAGTGGCGACACTGAGAATGTCAAGGGCATCTATGATTCCGAAATCCCACATCTTGCTTTACTTTTTCATTTGGTTGACAACGTCGGCTGCCTCTTTCACATCATGTACGCGAAGTATTTCTGCACCCGAAGCCACAGCAAGCGCATTCAGGATTGAAGTGCCGTTGAGCGCATGATCGGCATCTGTATCGAGCAGCTTGTAGATCATCGACTTGCGCGAGATGCCGACAAGAAGCGGATAGTCGGGGAACGACGACTTGAGCGCTGGGATATTGCCAAAAAGCTGATAGTTCTGTTCGATGGTCTTCGCAAAGCCGAAGCCTGGGTCGAGTATCACTGTTCCACGAGAGCCCGATGAGCCGGTTCGCTCGTAAGCCTCATCAAGAGCCTCAAGCTGCTGGGCAAAGAAGTCGATCACGGCATTGGTCACTCCATCAGGGTAATCGGTCAATGTCTGCATGGTCTTTGGCGTACCCCTCATGTGCATCAGGATATAGGGTGACCGAGTTTCTGCTACCACGTCAAGCATCTTCTCATCAAGCATACCACCCGAGACATCGTTGATGATGTCAGCCCCCAGGCTTTCGATGCAGGTATTGGCGACATCGGCACGGAAAGTATCGACCGACACAGCGACATAGCGGCCCGATGTCACATCACGGCATCCGAGAGCCTCAAGCTGGCCGATGACGACAGGCAAAGCCGCCGACAGACGCGACAGCTCTTCCTCGGCCGAAACCTCATCGGCATCAGGTCGAGTCGAGTAAGCTCCCACGTCAACCATTGTCCCTCCTTCTTCAATAATCTCACTGACCCTGGCTCTGATATTGGCCTCGCCTGAGCATCGGCTACCTGAAAAAAAAGAGTCGGGAGTGACATTGATGATGCCCATGACTTGAGCGCCATCATATTTCAAAACATTGCCATTACGCAGTTGTAATTCCATTTTTGTCGATTGTTTTTGCCAAATTTCGTGCAAAGTAAACTATTTTTTGTGACTTTTGCAAACGAGCACGCATGATTTTTAATAAATCGCTTGAATAATTCATCAATTCTCGCTATCTTTACACCGACTTATCATTAATACCATACTATTATGATTGAAACATTCAAGGCACTCGACCCCATGCTTCAAGGCTATTGGGTCTTGGCGATTCTGAGCAGCATTGTTTTCATAGTGCAAGCTATCGCCACTTTTGTTGGATTTGATGCTGACACCGACGTCAGCGGAGGAGATGCAGATTTTGATGCCGACGGTTTCCATATCGTCTCTATCAAGACCATCGTATGCTTTATTCTCGGATTTGGATGGACAGGAGTATTGTTCTGGGACACCATCGAAAACCCAATCCTTCTTACCTTGCTCGCACTCGTTGTGGGTCTGATTTTCATGTTCACCCTCGCGCTTCTGCTCCGCTGGGTGATGAAGCTCGACAAGGACAACACCTTCCGCACCGAACAAACCGTGGGCCTTGTTGCCGATGTCTATCTTCGCATCCCTGCTTCGCGCATGTCAACCGGCAAGATCATCGTCAGCCTCAATGGTTCGATCCACGAACTCGAAGCACTGACCGACGACACTGAAACTATCCCTACAGGCGGAAAGGCCGAGATCGTTGCCGTGGTCAAGGGCTCAACGGTTCTGGTGAAGAAGATTTGACTGCAGCCGCAATTCTTTTTGCCCCTTTTTTACATTTTTCTGTTAATTATTAATCGATAATATATAAGATTATGGATCAAGCATTGTTAATCCCGATTGGCGTCATTGCCATTATTGTTCTATTGTCAGCATTGCTGAAGCGTTATCGTCGTTGTCCTTCCGACAAGATTCTCGTCGTGTATGGATCTACAGGCAGGGGTTCGGCGAAATGTGTACATGGTGGTGGTACCTTCGTATGGCCTATCATTCAGGACTACGAGTATCTCAGCCTCACACCTATCTCGATCGAAGCCAACCTCACCAATGCCCTCTCTCGCCAGAACATCCGTGTCGATGTGCCTTGCCGATTCACTGTGGGTATCTCGACCGAACCCGATTCGATGAACAATGCAGCTGAACGTCTGCTCGGACTCACGCCTAACGACATTCAGGACATGGCCCGCGATATTCTGTTCGGTCAGCTCCGTCTTGTCATCGCATCAATGTCGATCGAGGAGCTCAATCAGGACCGCGATGCCTTCCAGGAGAACATCAAGAAGAATGTCGAGATCGAACTCAAGAAGATCGGCTTGAAGCTCATCAATGTCAATATCACCGATATCAAGGACGAATCGGGCTATATCGAAGCCCTCGGAAAGGAAGCAGCTGCCAAGGCCATCAACGAAGCAAAGGTCAGTGTGGCTAAGGAAGAGATGCGAGGCGAGACAGGCAAGGCCGACTTCCAGAAGGAGACCCGCATCCGCACCAGTGCTGCCAATGCCGCAGCCGTGGCTGGTGAGAATCAGGCAAAGGTTGAAATCGCCAATTCCGATGCCGAACGTCGTGAGAAAGAGGCTGAGGCTCAGCGTAAGGCAGTGGCTGCAGAAAAGGTAGCCGAGGCAAAGGCACTTGAAGAGGCTTATGCAGCTCAGCGTGCAGCTGAGTTGGCTCGTGCCGAACGAGAGAGCGCGACACAGCGTGCCAATATCATCGTGCCGCAGGAGATCGAGAAGCAGCGAAAGATCATCGAGGCTCAGGCAGAAGCAGAACAGAAACGTGTGAATGCACAGGGTGAGGCTGATGCTATCTTCGCCAAGATGGAAGCCGAAGGTAAGGGTCTCTTCGAAATCCTCACCAAGCAGGCTCAAGGTTACGACAAGATGATTCAGGCTGCCGGAGGCGATGCTACCAAGGCTTACACCCTCCTGCTCCTCGAGAAACTCCCAGAACTTGTCAAGACTCAGGTCGATGCCATCAAGGGTATCAACATCGATAAGGTCACTGTATGGGACACCAACGGTGGAACTGGTGCTGACGGCAAGACATCGACAGCCAATTTCCTCAGCGGACTCTACAAGAGCGTTCCGCCTCTTGCCGAACTCTTCGAACAGGCTGGCATGAACCTTCCAGAATACCTCGGAAAGAAAGATGCTCCTGCTGCTGAAGAAACTGAAGATGTTAAGGTGTGAAGATGTTAAGGTGTGAAGGTGTTCATTGACTCTACACTGGACTCTACACATGACAAGTCAGTAAAGGTGTGAAGGTGTGAAGGTGTTCATTGATTCTGCACTGGACTCTACACATGACAAGTCACTACGCAAGAACTTGAACACCTTAACACCTTAACAAGCGAAGCGCCTTAACACCTTAACACCTTCACATCTTAACAAGCGAAGCGCCTTATATTATTAATTTCAAACATCATTTAATTCATGAAAAAACTATTTGCATTGGCTGCTTCTGCACTTGCATTCACAACAGTGAACGCACAGGACGTGCAGCTCACCATCCACCCAGAACAGGGCAAGGACATCATCCCAAATGAGATCTATGGTCAGTTCTCTGAACACCTCGGTTCGTGTATCTACGGCGGACTATGGGTCGGTCCAGACAGCGACATTCCTAACATCAACGGTTATCGCAAGGACGTTTTCGAAGCACTCAAGGACCTCGACATTCCAGTAATGCGTTGGCCAGGAGGCTGCTTTGCCGACGACTATCACTGGATGGATGGCATCGGCCCACAGGAAAACCGTCGCACACTCGTCAACAACAACTGGGGCGGCACTGAGGAAGACAACTCTTTCGGCACTCATGAGTTCCTCAACCTTTGCGAGATGCTCGGATGTGAGCCATACATCAGCATAAACGTGGGATCGGGCACTGTTGAAGAGATGTCAAACTGGATCGAGTACATGACAGCCGATGGCAACAGCACATGGGCAAAGCTCCGTCGCAAGAATGGACGTGAGAAGCCATGGAAGGTGAAGTATATCGGTATTGGCAATGAGGCATGGGGCTGTGGCGGTAACATGACAGCAGAATATTATTCTGACCAGTTCCGCAAGTATTCGACCTATGTGCGCAATCATGCCGACAACAAGGTATATAAAATAGCTTCGGGAGCAAGCGACTGGGATACACGTTGGACAGACGTCTGCCTCAAGAACATTGGCGATGGCAAGATGAATGGCATCTCGCTGCACTACTATTCAGTGCGCAACTGGGATTACAAGGGCAAGGCTACTGACTTCACTCAGCAGGAGTATTACGAGACTCTGAGCCGTGCCATCCAGATCGACAAGTGCATCAAGAACCACCGTGAGGTCATGGATCGACTCGACCCAGGAAACAAGATCGGTCTTCTCGTTGACGAATGGGGCACTTGGTGGGAAGTAGAACCTGGCACCAACCCTGGTCACCTCTTCCAGCAGTGCACAATGCGCGATGCGCTCGTGGCTTCTTCTTCGCTCGACATCTTCCACAAGCACACCAGCCGTGTGAAGATGACCAACATCGCACAGGTGGTCAACGTGCTTCAGGCAATGATTCTGACACGCGGCAAGGAGATGCTCCTCACTCCTACTTATTATATTTTTAAAATGTATAACGTACACCGCGAGGCAACCTTCCTCCCTGCTACTCTCACTTGCGACCGCATCGTAGTCAATGAGGAGGAGTCAATCCCTGTAGTCAGCACATCTTCTTCACGCGACAAGAATGGTGTGATCCATGTGTCACTCTCTAACCTCGACATGAACAAGGATCACGTCGTTGCCGTCAACCTCGATGGACTGAAGGTGACTGGTGCTGAAGGCGAGATCATCAATGGCAAGAATGTCGATGACTACAACGATTTCGGCAAGGCTGAACTGATCGCACCAAAGACATTCAATGGCGCGAAGGTCGATAAGAAGGGCGGACTCACAGTGACTCTCCCAGCTCACAGTGTAGTGACTCTCACTCTCAAGACAAAGTGATTATTTGATTACTGATTACTGATTATTGATTACAGATTACTTATTACTATTTACATAGTACTGATTGTTTGAATTTATGTTGCTTATTGGTTACTGAATATTGTTTACTAATAATACCAGCTGCCCTTGCATATTGCAAAGACAGCTGGTTTCGTTTTTTAGGATTTCTTCTCGTTCATGTGCGACTTGATCATGTTGACATAGCTATCGACTCCGAGGAAAGTGGCACATAGAAGAAGGAACTGAGCGACAAGAATGATGACCGAATGGTCAATGACTCCAGTGGGCGGTAGCAGCAAGGCCACTACTGACAGGATTACGGCTATGACCCACGAGGCGAGTGCAAGCTTCTGTTTCATATTAGGTTTTTTTATTAGGTTTTAAGGTTTTAAGGTTATGAGGTTTTGAGGTTCTTTGACAGCGCGGAGCTACTTTACAACATCATAAGGTTTTAAGGTTTTAAGGTTATGAGGT
>SFEH01000007.1 GCA_004557315.1 Bacteroidales bacterium | reverse complement strand
CAATAGTTCGTTAAAAAATTAAGTACTATGCCGCATTAGCGACACCATAATATAAGAGATCTTTGAAATCATTGGTATTTAATAGTTTGTTTGGTCTGCTGCCACACTTGCGTAAAAATCTTTGGATTAGTACCGCATTGTGTATCAACGTCTTCACTCCAGAGACAGAAAGGTCAAGGTTGTTGTCCCTGGCAAATGCCCTTGCGACATTGATTGCCGTGAGTGACATGTTGAAGTGAAACTCCAATGACTCCTTCTTTCTGCTCTGACAGTTTGTGAGACCAGTAAACTGCTTTGCGTCACGCAGCAAGAACTCAATCTGAAATCTTGTTTTGTACGTCTCCATGATGTCTTGCGCTGACATTGTGGTATCAGTAGAAAAGAATATCTTCCTCGTTTGAGTCTTCTTGTTTGATTCCAAGCAGTCAACAATTACGACTTTCACATTACGCTTGAGACTTACAGACCACACAATGGCTGAATAGAGAACAGCTTCCTTGCCCTCGTCGTCGGCGATTATATCCTCCGTGAATACGTTACGGTCGAGTTCCTTGACGTTGACATAGTCACCGAACTTCTTAGGCCTGCCTTTCTTTCCTGTCTTTGGCCCATCATACAGATAGCGCAACCTTGCGTCACTACGGAAACGGCTTATAAGGTTGAAACCCAACACATCAAGTCCTTTGACAAACGTCTCCTTTGAGAAGAATGCATCTGCGACAATGAGATTACATATCTTCAGAAGCGAGTCCTTCTCTCCTGCTATGATTCGGAGGTAATGTGCCGTAAGTGAGTTAGGCTCTTTCATGTCTGCAAGATATTTTGGGGGACGACCTCGCTTCACGGTATCAACAGTCTGTACAGCCTTCAGGTGAATGGCTTCTTTCGTGTCAATATCAACCAAAGCAACTGCTGTAATCTCCATGCCCCACTTGGAGGCATTGGCGCATCCGGACCAGTACAATCCGACACCAGGTGTGCATTTCCCGGATTTGTCAATATAACTGGGGTCGAGAGCTATCGCAATGCGATGACCATCCGTATGCTTGGTGAACTCTGCATTATAACCTACCCAGTCAAAATCCTTCTGGAAGTTTTGTCTAAAACGGCTCTCGCACGAGTCTCCATAGCGCGACATTTGCATGAAATTGATGCGTCCTTTTACGGAAATGAAAAGAATCATGGCTTCAATGAAGAATGTTTCAAAATTTTTTCGTACCTTTGCAACGCCATTAAGGGCATCGCAGATGGTCTTGGTGAGCTGGTCAAGTGGCTGTTTCATAATTAGTATTTTTGGTTTCTTAGCAGCTACTAAGTTACTAATTTCCAGCGACTTGACCAAATTTTAAGACTTTTATTTTCAGCTGTTTAACATTATTTGGTCCGCAACTGGTCACACTCCTTGTGAATTTACCAGTGTGATGGGACTTATATACTTGAATATGAAACATTTGAATAAAATTTAACTAAATATTGAAACATAATATCTGAAAATAATTTCGTTATGGACAAGATAATTGAAAAGAAAACAGGTTGGAGAGCTTGGTTTACAAAGAAGGCTTTGCCTTGGTGGATAGGTGGAGCAGTGGTGATACTGATTGCATGGGTGATGCTGACGCCAAGTCACAGCACACTTCGCATCAATGGCGATACGGTGACTGTGGGCAATGTCACATCGGGCGAGTTTAACGACTATATACGTCTGAGCGGCACGGTTCAGCCTTTGGTGACAATACAGATAAGTCCAGTGGAAGGAGGCATTGTCGAAGAGATACTGATCGAAGAAGGTTCGCAGGTGAAGAAAGGCGACGAGATACTTCGCCTCTCGAACGACAACCTTGACCTCCAGATCCTGAACTCTGAGGCAGAGCTCGCTGAGAAGGAGAACATCTTGCGCAACACACAGATACAGATGGAGCAGGACCGACTTAACGTGCGTCAGTCGAGAGTGGAATACCAGCTCAACGTGAAGCGCCTGAAGCGCACCTACGAGCAGCAGAAGTCGCTCTACGAAGAGAAACTCATTGCCAAGGAAGACTATCTGAAAGCCAAGGAGGACTACGAGCTAGCGATGGATAAGTTCCAGCTCATCTCGGAGAAGGAGATTCAGGACAGCCTCTACCGTTCGATTCAGGTGGAACGTATGCGCGAGAGCCTTGAGAACATGCAGCTCAACATGAAGATGATACGCAAGCGCAAGGACAACCTCACCATCAAGGCTCCTATCGATGGACAGCTTGGAATCCTCGATGCTGTGCTCGGCGAAAGCATCGGAGCAGGAACCAAGATAGGTCAGATCAGCGACATGAGTTCGTATAAGATTGAAGCACAGATCGATGAACACTATATCGACCGTGTCATCCCAGGGCTTGACGCAACCTTCGAGCGACAGGATGCAACCTTCAGTGCATCGCTCCGCAAGGTCTATCCAGAGGTGCGCGAAGGAAAGTTCAAGGCTGACTTCAAGTTCGAGGGCGATGTGCCGGAGAATATCCGCAGCGGACAGACCTATTACCTCAACCTCCAGTTAGGTTCGCCTGAGGCAGCAATCCTCATCCCTCGTGGCTCATTCTTCCAGAAGACTGGTGGCAGGTGGATTTATGTGCTCAACGATGATGGCACAAAGGCAGTGAGACGCGAGATCCGCATAGGTCGTCAGAACCCGAAATACTATGAGGTGCTCGAAGGACTCGCTCCAGGCGAGAAGGTCATCACCTCGGGTTATGACAACTTTGGCGACAATGAAGTGCTTATTCTTAACTAATTATCTAATAGAAAATAACTAACGATTAAAAATATACGATTATGATTAAAGTATCAAACCTCAGCAAGATCTTCAGAACAGAAGAAATCGAGACTACAGCTCTCAATGGTGTTTCATTCGAAATCAAGGACGGTGAGTTTGTAGCTATCATGGGTCCTTCGGGATGTGGCAAGTCAACACTCCTCAACATCCTCGGACTGTTGGACAATCCGACAGGAGGCTCTTATATGTTTGGCAATGAAGAAGTGGCAAAGCTCAAGGAAAAGGATCGCACAAAGTTCCGCAAGGGCAACATAGGCTTCATCTTCCAGAGCTTCAACCTCATCGACGAGCTCAGCGTGTATGACAACATCGAGCTGCCGCTTCGTTACATGGACATCCCTGCTGCCGAGCGTAAGGAGAGAGTGACCGAGATGCTGAAGCGCATGAACATCAGTCATCGTGCCAAGCACTTCCCACAGCAGCTTTCAGGTGGACAGCAGCAGCGTGTAGCCATTGCCCGTGCATGTGTGGCAAACCCTAAGCTACTGCTTGCCGATGAGCCAACGGGTAACCTCGACTCAAAGAACGGAAAGGAAGTGATGCAGCTGCTCCAGGAACTCAACAAGGAAGGCGCAACCATAGTCATGGTGACCCACTCACAGCGTGATGCATCGATGGCACAGCGCACCATCGACCTCTTCGACGGCAAGATAGTCTCGGATGTCAAGAACGAACTATAATAATAGAATATTTATATACTACATTTGGAATAGGAGAAAACTTTTGCTTGTCTGGCTGGAGTGTGTCCAAACGAGGCAACGAAAGTAATGGAAATGGATAAATAAAGTCTATATTTTCAACTTTATCAATATGTCAATTAACGCAAAAATAGCCTTTAGCAGTCTGATTCGCAACAAGGGGAGAATCTTCACCCGGATCCTATCATTGGCACTTGGCCTTATGTTGGGTGTTTTCCTTTTGTCGTATGTCAACTTCCGCTATAACTACGACAATTTCCTTCCCGACAATGACCGACTCTATAAGATATTCGTGAATGTGGAACGAGAGGGTGGAGGAGTCGAAGAATTGACCCACGCGCCTTTGGCGCATTCGTTGATGCGCGATTGTCCGGAGGTCGAAAGCGGAACACGCATCTTTGGTTCGATGACATTTGCCTGGACCGATGAGAACAAGAAAGAGCATCAGCTCACTTCGTATGCGGTTGACTCGCTCTTCTTTAGTGTGCTTGACTTCGGACTCATATCGGGCGATGCAAGCCAGCTGCTTGACTTCAACAATATCTTTCTCTCGGAGGAGGCTGCCAAGCGTATCTTTGGTGACGAGGACCCGATAGGCAAGGTGCTCTACGACAATCTCAACTATCCGAAAACCGTCGGAGGCATCTTCCGCGACATTCCTTACAACACTTCTCTCGGTCATTTCGATGCTTTGGTATCGGAGAAGATGAATTATAAAACCTATGACATCGAGACGTGCTGGGAGGGAAGCAACACCTATCTGACCTATATAAAGTTGAGCAAGGGTGCTTCAGCCGATACTGTGGCAGAATGGATGAACGGGGGTATGCTTGAGAAATACGGTCTTCAGGAGATGGCCGACAAATACAACATGAAGTTCATGATGGTGCCTATCAAGCGTGCCGAGATCATGGTTGCCCAGCGTGCTTTGTACATGGATTTCATCACCATCTTAACCTTGCTTGTCCTGACATTGTGCGCACTCAACTATGCATTGCTGTCGATCTCTTCGCTTGTCAACCGCAGTCGCACTATTGCTGTGATGCGATGCACGGCAGCCGACAAGAAGGACATCTGGGCACAGTTCATGTGGGAGACATTGTTCATCCTGATCGTAGCGGGAGCCACAGCCGCCCTGGTCATCTATCTGCTTCGAGATACACTTGCCACCACCATCGACAATCCCGTTGCCGACCTATTCTGCCTGAGGAATATCTGGGTCACCGTGCTTGTGGTCATCGTCTTCTTCCTTGGAGCAGGTTCGATACCTGCAGCACTCTTTGCCTCTGTTCCGACTGCAGTGGCATTCAGAGGAATCACCAACAGGCGCAAAGGCTGGAAACAGGGTCTTCTCGTTTTCGAGGTGACGTGCGTCAGCTTTGCCTTTGCCTTCCTCCTGGTGGCTGTGCGTCAGATCAACATGCTTCAGGAAGGACAGCTTGGCTATAATCCAAAGAACCTGGTATCAATAAGTTTGTTTGTCAGGGGCGGAGACGCATTGGTCAATGCTGAACGCGACTTTGAGTCGTTGCCTTGTGTCGATCGTGCGGGTACAGCCTGGTCGTTGCCTTGTTTCGGATATATGCCTAACAATCCGTATATCGATGAGAAGTCGGGCGAGAACATCTTCCCATTTGTAAAGGAAGGTGTCACTCCGTCTTACTTCGATGTGATGCAGATTGAGCTGCTCGAAGGACAGCTCTTCGATTATGACTCTTCGTTCGACGACGTGGTGGTCAACCGTCGGTTCCTTGAGATGGCAGGCATGACCGACAATCCACTGGGCAAAACGATATGCAATGGCGACAACGATGGCAAAATCGTACGTCGGTACAGGATAATAGGTGTTGTGAATGATGTGCGCACTACCGAACGTGGTCGTTTCCAGCCTATTGTATATATAAATATGCACGAATATGTGGCTGATGAAGACATTATGTACGGAGGTTTCCGCACCTTGCTTCGTCTCAACGACATGAGTCAGGAAAGCCAGCAGATGGTTAAAGCCAAATATCAGGGATATCAGTCGATTGACAAGTATCAGTTCAACATCTACTTGGATCAGTTCAACCACAAGATGAGAGGTGAGATATATTTCCGCAATCTCATGCTCATAATAGCAGCCATAACAGCCATAATAGCACTTATCGGTTTGATAGGTTATGTTTCTGACGAACTGAAGCGCCGGCGTAAAGAGATAGCCATCAGAAGAGTGTGTGGAGCCTCGATGATGAGTATCGTCAGACTTGTCATTGGCGACTTCTCGAAACTGGCTATACCTGCCATTGTGGTCGGCGAGCTCCTTGCTCTCTTTGCCTCACGCGAGTGGCTTCAGATGTTCGAATACCGCTTGCCGCTCGACTGGTGGATGTTTGCCGCAACTGGAGTCCTTGTGCTCATGGCAATCTATCTGATTGAGATGGTGCTCACATTGCGCATTGTCAATGCCAATCCTAAGGATAGCCTGAAAACGGAATAACAATATTAGAAATAAGCAACAAAATTATGATACTCAAGAATATCAAGCACCTTGTGCGGCAGTACCCACTGTCGCTGGTGCTTAACTTCATCGGACTGACCTGTGCCTTCACGGCATTCCAGGTCATCAGTCATCAGGTTGAGTATGAACTGACGTTCGACACCTGTCACCCTACAGCCAACAGGGTGTATCGTGCCGACAAGATCGATGATGACACGATGTTCCGCAACATCCTGCCACGAGGCTTTTCCGATGATATCATTGCCTCGTCGCCTCATATCGTTGCAGGCTGTTCGTACTTCCCATTTTATGAAGACGGCCGTTTCACGACCATAGGCGACAATCCTGAAGGCTTCACCAAGAAGGCGCAGTATGTCACCCCAGGGTTCATTAAGGTGTTTGGCATTGAGATGGTAGAAGGCGACATCGACGCTCTCAATCAGCCAAGAACAGTCATCATACCTCAATCGCTTGCCAATGTTCTCTATCCAGGCAAGAGCGCATTGGGACAGATGATTCATGCAGAGTCGGATATTGGACTGGAGGAAACCAACGGCAATGCAACGGTGACGGGTGTCTATCGCGACTTCCCAAGCAACACACAGTTTGACAATGCTATCTTCATTTCGGCATTGCACATGCAGGAAGGTCAGTATGGAGGAGCCAACTTCATCTGTTATGTACTGCTCGACGATCCTGCCAATCGCAAGGCTGTGGAGGATAATTTCAACACAACCTACGACTTCAGTCGATTCGACAACTGGCTGACACCAATCCAGCTGACGAAGTTCACCGACATCTATTTCCTCAACGAAGGTAACATCTATAAGAGCGGCAGCTATTCGCAGCTTCTTCTCCTCATTGCCATTGCCATCCTGATATTGCTGACAGGCATGATCAACTTCACCAATTTCTACATCGCGCTCACTCCGATGCGAATGCGCAGCGTCAATACGCGCATGGTGTTCGGAGCATCGAAGTTGGCGTTGAGATGTGAGGTCATTGGCGAGTCGTTGGTTTGGAGCATATTGTCGTTTGTCTTTGCGGTGATATTGTTCAATCCTGTGTGCAGTGCATTGAGCATGAACGGACTAACTCCTGATACTTTCCAGATTGGCAGTCAGCCAGTATTGCTCGTCATCGCCATCCTTGCGACTGTGCTGACAGGCATAGTGGCAGGTATTCTCCCAGGCATCTACAGCACCTCAATTCAGCCGGCACTCGCCTTGAAAGGCAGCTTCGGACTCTCGAAGTCGGGACGAATGATGCGCACCACGCTCGTTTATATCCAGCTCATCGTATCGTTTGTCCTGCTCATCTATGTGCTCTCTATCGAACGCCAGAGCCAGTTCATGAAGAACTATCCATGCGGATTTGACAAGAACAATCTCATGGTGATCAATGTCGGAGAGAAGAACTCAGTCGAGCATAAGGATTGGCTCAAGGAACGCTTTGGTGCAATCCCTGGAGTTGAGGGCGTTTCCTTCGCTTCACAGCCTATTGGCACGATGGATTCGTATAATACTTATTCGTTCGATTTCGGACAAGGCTATCAGATGACAAGCCTTATCTATTGCGCTTCCGACTTCCCGAAGCTCATCGGACTGGAAGTGCGCGATGGAGCAAACTACACTCCAACTCATGGCGACTATCTCCTCACCGAGAACTTCATCAATCAGGGCGCTGAAATACGTAACTATGAAGATGACCTGAATGTCAAGGGTTTTGTCAACAACGTCAACATAACTTCGCTGCGAAAGTCGGAATCTTATGTTGCGTTCCTACTCATTGGCGACAACTATCAGTGGGCATTGCCTCATGTCTATATCCGCTTTGCCGACAATGCCGACCGTATTGTCCTGAACGATGCAGTCCGAAACGTGCTGCACGAGATGGATCCATTGCACACCTACGAACTGATCGACTATGGCTCGATGGCAGGAACACTCTACAGCGGCGAAGAGCGTCTTCGCAAGGAGATATGGCTCTTCTCGATGCTTGCCATCATCCTTTCGCTCGTTGGCATCTGGGGACAGACCCTCATGGATGTCAGATACCGCCGCAAGGAAATTTCGGTGAAGCGAGTGCTTGGCGCGTCAGCCACGAAGGTGATTAGCGAAGGACTCCGACACTATTCTTTAATGGTAGGCATCTGCTTCGTCATTGCATCGCCATTCGCATATTTGGTTTCCGAGCGTTATTTGAGCCAGTTTGCCTATAGGGCGGGCATTTCGCCATTGGCATTCATCATCAGTCTTGTGGCTGTGCTTGCACTCACGGTGGTGGTTGTGGCTTATCATTACACCATGAGCCTGCGCACAAACCCTGCAGAGGTGCTGAAACACGAATAAAATCAGCTTTTTTTTGGAGTAAATTTTTTTATTAGCGAAAGAATAACTAATTTTGTACCGTCTAACTAAGTGCAAATGAAGAAAGGAAAGATACTTGTCGTCGATGATAATCAGGGCATCCGCAAGGCTCTGAAGTTGCTTCTGACCCCATACTTCGCAGAGGTCGAGATCATTGCGTCGCCCAATACATTGGTCAACACGATGGAGAGCTTCCGTCCGGATGTGGTGCTGCTGGACATGAACTTCAATACCGACATCAACACGGGCAACGAGGGACTGTATTGGACCAGCCAGCTGAAGAAGATGTACCCTGATGTTCAAGTCGTGCTCTTTACTGCCTATGCCGATATTGCATTGGCAGTTGAGGGCATGAAGCGAGGCGCATTCGACTTCATCGTCAAGCCGTGGGACAATGAGAAACTCATTTCGACGCTGAAGTCGGCCTACGAAGCTTCGCCCAAGACCGTGAAGAAGGAGGAGAAGCCAGTGGCAAGCGACATGTACTGGGGTGACAGTCAGCCGATGATGGACATTCGTCGCAGTGTCGAGAAGATTGCACCTACCGATGTGACTGTGCTCATCACAGGCGAGAACGGTACGGGTAAGGATGTGCTGGCACGCGAGATACATGCCATGAGCAGCAGGAAGCAACGCACTATGGTATGTGTCGATGCAGGAGCCATCACCGAGACCCTGTTTGAAAGCGAACTGTTTGGCCATGTCAAGGGAGCTTTCACCGATGCACATGCCGACCATGTGGGTAAGTTCGAGCAGGCCAATGGCGGTACTCTCTTCCTCGATGAGATTGGCAATATCCCTCTTCATCTGCAAGCCAAGCTGCTTCGCGTCTTGCAGAACAGGGTGGTGACGAGAGTAGGTTCGGAAAAACAGATACCGATCGACATCCGTCTTATCTGCGCTACCAACATGGATCTGCAAAAGATGGTTAGCGAAGGACGTTTTCGCGAAGACCTCTACTATCGCATCAATACGGTGAGGATGCATTTGCCTGCTCTGCGCGAGCGTCCGGGCGACGTCATTCCGCTTGCACATCGTTTCCTAGTCAGGTATGCCACCAAGTATCGCCGCAGCGTGGAGACTATTGCCCCGGATGCCGAACAGCGGCTTGTATCACATGCTTGGAGCGGAAACATTCGCGAATTGCAGAATGTCATCGAAAAGGCTGTGATTCTGTCGGAAGGCAGGACATTGCGACTTGATGACCTCTCGCTAGACACTTCATCGAAAGCAACGTCGGTTGCTGCGACCCAGACACTTGAAGAAGCCGAGGAGCAGACCATCCGCAACACTATGGCGCGATGTGGAGGCAACTTAAGCTTGGTGGCAAAGGAGTTGGGCATAAGCCGTCCGACGCTATATAGCAAACTAAAGAAATACGATATCTGATGCATCTTTGGGCAATAATACTCATCGCAATAGTCGCCGTCATGACAATCATTGTCGTGACGGTGATCTATGTTCGTGAACAGGACCGAAAGAAACTGGAGTATATGCTCGATGCGTTTGAAGACAACGAACTGAATTTCCGTTTTCAGGACAACTCGCGTTTTAACAGGACACTCAATCGTATAAAATGGATACTGGAACGAAAGCGTCAGCAGGATGAGCAGGAGTCGTGGACCAAGCTAATAAGAGTGCTGACTCATGAGATCATGAATACCGTGAGTCCTATCGCTTCGCTCAGCGAGGCTTTGAGCCATTGGGCAAACGTGCCGGAGAAGGAGAGGGAGATGGACTTGAAGGCAGGACTCGAGACCATTGCGTCTTCTTCAAACGACCTTATCGGCTTCGTGCAGTCGTATCGGGAATTGGCAGGCGTGGCGCGTCCGATCATGAAAGCTCTGATGCTCGACCATCTGGTCAATAAGGTAATTGGCCTAACCATTGAGCAATGTAATGGGGCAGGAGCGGTCTGCACCTATCGCCCAAAGACCGACGATATACTGATCTATGCCGACGAGTCGCAGATCTGTCGCATTCTCATCAACCTTATCAAGAATGCAGTACAGGCAGGAGCGAAGCATATCCGCATCACAGCCGAAATCAATGAATATGAGCAGACTCTCGTTCATGTGTGGAACGATGGAGCACCCATCTCGCCCGAGAGTCAGGAACAGATCTTCATACCATTCTTCACCACCAAGCAGGAGGGCACTGGCATTGGATTGAGCCTTTCGCGTCAGATAATGCGTGCCCACAACGGAATGCTCGACCTTACTCGCAGCGACGAGCAAGGGACTGAGTTTACCCTCACTTTCAGATAAAAGGTGCCATTATTTTCTGCCGAAGTCGGCGGGGATTTCGCCCCAGGCCTTGGTGTCCCATTTGTAGATGTTCACTCTGAACTTATGGGTCTTGAGCCAGTTTTCTGCACGGTCGATGAGGTCGAAGAGCTTTTCGTTGGTCTCGTCGGGTTGTATTGTTGTCTTGCACTTGCCGTTTTTCACCCACAACTGCGCGTTCACGCTGTCACTATAAATAGGAATATAGAGATTCTGCTTTTCAAGGAATCCCAATCCATGGACGATAGCGAGAAACTCCATGATATTGTTGGTCGCACCCTGGATAGGTCCGAAATGAAAAAGCTCCTGTCCTGTTTCAACAAAGACCCCTCGATATTCTCCTGTACCAGGATTGCCGCTGCACGCACCATCTACGGCAAGCGAGCGTGTGATGTAGGGACGTTGGGGGGTGGAGGTGTTTAGGTGTAAAGGCGTTGAGGTGTTTGGATTTGAAGGTGTTGAGGTGTTTTTGGACTTCTCTGGATCCCACACGATCTTATGTCCCTCCTTATTGAGTTGAGCCACTTGTTTTTTCACTTCCTGAATCAGTCCGTCCTGGTCATAACCTTGTCTGAAAGCCTCTACGGCCTCTTCCATGGTCTTGAATGCTCGATATTGAGCATCAGGATAACCCGACACCTGAATCTGGGCTTCGTCCCACGACTCGAACACGCCCGTCGCGAAGCCTTTCCACACAACATAATATTTGTTTCCTGCCATTGTTTGAGATTATTATGGGCGCAAAGATAATAAAAATATCTCAATAGAGTTGGCAAAATGGCTTTAAAAAATGCATATTCTATAGAAAAATGCTAGTTTTCTTGTTTGTTATATAGTGTATTCCTATCTTTGTGGCAGAAATATCTATAAGTCATAACATGGTACGTGTATTCCTTTGCGGTTATATGGGTTCAGGCAAGACCACTTTAGGCAAGAGTTTGTCTAAAGAGATGAACCTCACCTTCATCGATCTCGACAATTTCATTGAGTCACGGCAGCACAAGACTGTCAAGGAGATTTTTGCGGAAGTAGGCGAAGCTGGCTTTCGTGACATCGAACGTCGTTCGCTCATCGAAGTGTCGGAATATGAGGATGTGGTCATCTCGTTGGGTGGAGGCACGCCTTGCTTTTTCGACAATATGGACATCATCAATGCCGCAGGAACGAGCGTCTATCTCAAGCCAACCGAAGAGGTTTTGCTGAAGCGACTCATCAAGGGAAAGCACAAGCGACCGCTGCTCGCCGACAAGACCGACGAAGAGATTCTGGGAGTGATACGCGAACAGCTCGCATGGCGCGAACCATACTACCTGAAATGCAAGATAACCTTCGAGGCAAGTCATCTTGAGTGCAAGGAAGATATCTACAAGAACGCGCACAAGCTGATGGCGATGCTGTGATTCAAGATAGAACATAATTTTACAAAACATAAACAAAGATGGAGAATCCAAAAATTGTTCAGGCTTCCGATATCGTAATCCGAATCTCGGGAGACAGTGGAGATGGCAATCAGCTCTCGGGCTCAATCTTGAGTTCGGTAACTGCCATTTGCGGTAATGAGATCAGTACATTCCCTGATTATCCTGCCGATATGCGTCCTCCAAAGGGCTCATTGTCGGGCGTTTCTTCTTATCAGTTGCACTTCGGCAACAAGGTCTATACCCCAGGCGACAAGTGCGACGTGCTCGTTGCAATGAATCCTGCAGCCCTCAAGACCAACGTCAAGTTCCTCAAGAAGGGTGGTGTCCTGATCTATGACGAAGACACCTTCGTGGCTGCTGAACTGAAGAAGGCACAGTTTGCTACCGACGATCCTTTCACCGAGCTCGGCATTGCCGACACAGTGCAGATCGTGCCAGTGCCAGTGAGCGAATGTACAAAGGCAAGCCTTGCCGACAGTGGCATGGATGCAAAGAGCGTGCTCCGCTGCCGCAACATCTTCACCCTTGGCGTTATCCTGTGGCTCTTCAATCTCCCAGTCGAGAAGGCTATCGACTATCTTAAGGCAAAGTTCGCCAAGAAGCCAGAGATCCTTGCTGCCAATATCAAGGTCATCACCGACGGTTTCAACTTCGGTGCCAACACCCATGCCAATGTCTCAACCTACCGTGTAGAGAGCGAGAAGGCAGAGCCAGGCATTTATTGCGACGTGAAGGGTAATGCAGCTACTGCCTATGGTCTTGTTGCTGCTGCCGAGAAGGCTGGACTCCGTCTCTTCCTCGGTTCTTATCCTATCACTCCTGCCACCGACGTGCTCCACGAGCTTGCCAAGCTCAAGAACCTTGGAGTCATCACCGTTCAGGCAGAAGACGAGATTGCAGGTATCTGTACAGCCATCGGTGCATCGTTTGGCGGATTCCTTGGCGCAACTTCTACGTCAGGCCCTGGTATTGCCCTCAAGAGCGAGGCAATGGGCTTGGCTGTCATCGCCGAACTCCCACTCGTCGTTATTGACGTGATGCGTGGCGGTCCTTCAACAGGTCTGCCAACCAAGACCGAGCAGACCGACCTTCTCCAGTGTCTCTATGGTCGCAACGGAGAGTCGCCACTCGTAGTTCTTGCAGCAAGCACTCCAGTCGATTGCTTCAACAGCGCATTCATGGCAGGTAAGATTGCCCTCGAACATAATACTCCTGTTGTCCTCCTCACTGATGCTTTCATCGGCAATGGCTCAAGCTCAATGCTCGTGCCAGATCCTGACAAGCTTCCAGAGATCAAGCCAGCAGTGGCTACTCCTGACATGGTGGGCAGTTACAAGCCATACGCCCGCAACCCAGAGAACTATGTGCGCTACAAGGCTGTTCCGGGCATGGAAGGCCTGATGCACCGTCTTGGCGGACTTGAGAAGAACGAGGCTGGTGTGATCAGCACAGCAGCCGACACTCACCAGGAGCAGACCGACAACCGTCAGAAGAAGATCGACCTCATTGCCAACTATATCCCAGAGCTCGAAGTCAAGGGCAACAAGGATGCCGAAACTCTCGTTATAGGCTGGGGCGGAACCTATGGTCACATCTCTGCTGCTGTCGAGAATCTCCGTGCCCAGGGCATGAAGCTTGCACAGGCTCATTTCACCTATATCAACCCTCTTCCAAAGAACACCGAGGAAGTGCTCCGCAGCTACAAGAATATCCTCTGCTGCGAGCTCAACAACGGACAGTTTGCCGGCTATCTCCGCAGCAAGATCGAGGGTATCTCAATCAAGCAGTTCAACGAGGTTAAGGGTCAGCCATTCCAGATTGCCGACATAGAGGCTGCAATCAAGGGCTTGTAATGTTATACTTTAATAAACGACAAGATTATGTTTACACAGAACGATTATAAAAGCGATCAGCCTCTAAGATATTGCCCTGGCTGCGGTGATCATGCTATCTTCGCAAGTATGACCAAGGCAATGGCAGAACTCCAGCTCGACCCTGCCAAGACAGCAGTGATCAGCGGTATCGGCTGTTCTTCACGTACTCCATATTATTTCGGTGCTTACGGTATGCAGACTATCCACGGACGCGGACTTGCTGTCTCTACCGGACTCAAGACTGCCCGTCCAGACCTCTCTGTATGGAACTGCTCGGGCGATGGCGACTGTCTTGCCATCGGTGGCAACCACTTCATCCATGCCATGCGTCGCAACATCGACCTCAACATCATCGTCTTCAACAACCAGATCTATGGTTTGACCAAGGGACAGTATTCGCCAACTTCTGAACGTGGCACAGTCACCAAGTCATCGCCATTCGGTACATGCGAAGACCCATTCTGCCCAGCAGAGCTCTGTCTCGGTGCCCGTGGCAACTTCTTTGCCCGTGCGCTCGACTGCGACATCCCTAACTCTGTCAAGGCAATGGTAGCAGCTGCCAAGCACAAGGGCGCAAGCGTTGTCGAGATGCTTGCCAACTGTGTGGTATGGAAGGACGGAACACACAAGATCATCACCGACTCTGCTGTTCGTGCTGACAAGACTATCCTCCTCGAAGACGGCAAGCCAATGATCTATGGCAAGAACCGCGACAAGGGGCTCGTGCTCGATGGCTGGAACATCAAGAGCGTGACAATAGGCGAGAACGGCATCACCGAAGATGACCTCCTCGTTCACGACAGCCACAACGGCGACCTCGCTCTCCATCTCAAGCTCGCCATGATGGGCTACAACCCATACGGCTATGCTGCCAACGAAGACCAGCTTCCAGTGGCACTCGGCGTAATCCGCGACGTAGAGACTCCAACCTACGACGAGAGCGTCAATGCGCAGATTGAAGAAGTCAAGGCAAAGAAGAAGCCACGCACTCTCCGTGAGCTTCTTCTTGCAGGCGATACCTGGGAAGTAAAGTAAAGAATATTTCATAACTCATGCGACAAGGGATGACCAATCCGGTCAATCCCTTGTTTTTTTTGTGGTTCACTGGCAGAATCGCTCGCTGCTATTTCTTATTGAACTTCAGATAAAAATTGCAGATTACACCCATATTTACTTAAATATTTTATTAAATATGCAATGTGTAGTGTAACATTTTAAGTAAATGCTATGTTGGTGAACATATTTTTGCATATTTCTTTGTTTTTATTTGCTGATTATTGAAAAAAGCCGTAACTTTGCAGTGCAATTAAAAAATAAGAAATCTTCATGATAGCTTATAGTTTGATTGTAACATTAGCAACCATCTATCATAATCTTAAATTTCCATATAAAACAACATTTTTGGTAGATTCTGCTTGTGAAAGTCGAATTTTATCAAAATCAATATTAATTAGACAATAAGTTTTTGTAGCGAAAAGAGCGTTTCAGTTTCTGAAGCGCTTTTTTTATGTTTTCATATACCGCCGTCAGAAGACATCGCAGCAGATATACATCAAATGACACTTCGGCAGTGGATAAAGCCAACCAACTATCCTCAATTCTCATAAAGGTTTTCATGATTCTCGCTCGTCTCCTCTTAATCACATATCAGCTCACGCAGATGGTAGTATGAGGAAATTGCTGGACACTGATCATCAATGTTGAAAAGTCCAAGTGCAGCACGCCAAAGCAGGTTGTAGCGGCAGTTCTCGTACAACGTCTCATCCGAACATCCTGCACCCTCCTTCAGTATGCTCATTGCAACAAGTTGGCGGATGGCTTTCGTGGGACATCCCATCTTCTCGTCAAAGAGTGGACGGAATACGTCTTCGTCGATGTTACAGGTGACATTGCGGTAAAACTGCATGTGCCACTCCTTCTCGTCTTCGTACTGCTTGCTTTCACGCTTGCACATCAAGGATAAACAACTATAATATTAATCATAGGTCGGCTTGCCGACTTTTTAGAGTAAACTCATGGTTCAAACACTGAAATTGAAAAAATCGACTTGAATAAATGCGTTTTGTTTTGCCATTTGAAAATAATGATGTAACTTTGCGGAAAGAAAGCAAAAAATAGGAATGCTATGAAATACCCGATCGGAATACAGAGCTTCGAACAGATAATAGAAGAAGGTTATGTCTATGTGGACAAGACTGCATTGGTCTATGATCTTGTAAAGAATGGAAAGATCTACTTCCTGAGCCGTCCGCGACGGTTCGGCAAGAGCCTTCTTGTATCGACCTTGGAAAACTATTTTCTCGGTCACAGAGAACTGTTCAAGGGACTTGCCATCGACTCGCTTGAGACAGAGTGGGCAGAATATCCTGTGTTCCATCTGGATTTCAATGGCAATAATTTCACTCAACCACAATCTCTGTCGCAAACCCTTGAGACTTTTGTGGCAAAGGGAGAAGAGGCATACGGCAAGGACAAGCTGTCCATCACGTTAGGCAACCGCTTTGCCAGCGTGCTTAAATATGCCCACATGAAGACAGGTCGTCGTGCCGTAGTGCTGATTGACGAATATGACAAGCCTCTTCTTGACGTAATGAACACTGGCATTGCATCGCCTGTCGTTGAAGGAGAAGTCAAGACCCTGGAAGACTACAACCGAGAGATACTCAAGGGCTTCTACAGTGTGTTCAAGCTAGCCGACAAGCACCTGCAATTTGTGCTGCTGACAGGAGTTACTAAGTTCTCGCAGATAAGTGTGTTCAGCGGGTTCAACCAGCCCAAAGACATCAGTTATGATGCTCGATATGATGCTCTTTGCGGCATAAATAGAGAGGAGCTGCTTTCGGTGTTCAAAGACCCGATAAAAGAACTTGGTGAAAGCTGCGGATTGACAGTGGAAGAAACTATACAGAAATTGACTCGCAAATATGACGGATATCACTTCAGCAAACGCCTGCGCGATATCTTCAATCCGTTCAGTATTCTCAATTGCTTCTCTTCTCTTGATTTCGCTGACTACTGGTTTGCCTCAGGCACACCGACCTATTTGATGCGCCTGATGTCTGACAATGACGTTAATGTCAATGAACTGACTGGCAAGGAGTATGATGCTTCGGAGTTTGTCGATTACAAGGCTACGAAGCAAAAGCCTCTGCCGATGTTATATCAGAGCGGCTACCTTACTATAAAAGGCTATGATCCAGAGCTGAATGTCTATCGTCTTGACTTTCCTAACGAGGAGGTGCGCAGCGGACTGGTGTCAATGCTTGCTTCCGACTACTTCAAGCCTGACAATGGATCAGATTCATGGCTTGTCGATTTTACCAGGTGTCTGCGAAAAGGCGATATTGAACAATTCAAGCTGCAATTGACAGCACTCCTCTCCAACATCTCCTACCGCTTCCAGCGCAAGGCTGACGAGCGTGAATGTGAGCGTCACTTCCAATATACTTTCTACCTCATCATGCTGTTGCTAGGCAAGTATAACACCTATGTTGAGAAGGAGACGAGTCAGGGACGCATCGACTGCGTGCTCGAATGCCCCGATTATGTCTATATCTTCGAGTTCAAGCTCAACTCCACTGCTGCCGTTGCCCTCAGGGAGATAGAGGACAAGGGATATGCCTTGCCATACGCTGCCGACAGGCGCAAGCTGTTCAAGGTAGGCATCAGCTTCTCTTCGGAGACAGGAACACTCAATGATTTCGAGTACGAAGCGGGTAGCCAGAAATAAAGCAATCCATGGATAAATCCTCCTGCGCCTATATTGTCTATTACAGATTGATCAAATGAATGAGTCGATATGCTATTACCATCAGGAAAACAAAGCCAAGCATCGAGAGGGCTTTTGACCACCAGGGTAGGCGAGAGATCTCGCGGACTGTGTGATGACGATCTCTGTGGCATGGCGATGTTATGCATGGGAATAGCGTGTTTTGAGTTGTTTCAAGAGGGTTATCAATGATTGCTTCAGGGCTCCCGTGAGCCAATTGCCATTAACTGTTCCCATAATCGTAGAATGTTTTTGAGGGTTGATAATTTTGTTTACGTTTGTTGAGCAGTAGCCAGTTTACTCGAGGTGTGCTCGAGATTCTCCAAGCTTCCTCTACGGATTCGTTTGCGCTGGTCGAGCGCTGGTCGAGCGCTGGTCGAGTGCTGCTCGAGCGCTGACTGCTGATTCACGGTGCAAAGATACGACATCCCTCATGCGCCATTGCGACGATTTTGAGCCATTCTACGCTATTATGCGCCATTTTGTGGCAAGAAAGCTTCTTGACGGACTTTTCAAATTCTTTAGAATATTCTACATTCTTTCAAAATAGTTTTTGAGATTCGTGCCCTCTTCAATGGCCATGATGGAAAGAGTCTTGAAGTTTGTCTCGTCAAGATTGATAATTTTCCTTTTTGAAGGAGATAATGCAGATGTATTCATAAGTCGTATGTTTTTATATTTGAGTGCAAAGATATAAGATATATATGATATATACTAATTTTTTATGACCATTTTAAAATAACAGATAAAAATCGATTAATATGAACATGAAACTGAGAAATATTCCGTTCTCCCCATCAGATATGACGGAGGCGGAGGCAAATGAGGTGTGTGATGCTATTTTTTGAGCGGATGGGTCACTATGGGTCCGCGCACAAAGAAGCTTGAGAAGTTGATTGCAGGATACGTGGGTGTGGATGGTGTTTCTGATGTGCAGAATTGGGAAAACGGCGCTGACTTTGCGCCCGAATACAAGTGAAAAAGGAAAAGGTCACAACATCGTGTGACCTTTTGAATTCTTTATCATGTGAAAATTCCTGTTTATTTCTTCTTGAACAGGCTCTTGACCTTATTGGCAGCATCCTTGGCAGCATCCTTCACCTTGTCGGTAGGGTTACTCGTTTCGCCCGACCTTCCAGAACCAGGAATGATAGACCTCACATTCAATCTCGGCAGATGCACTTGAGATAGACATAGCCATGACCGCTGTCAAGAGAAAAGCTTTCACTTTCATGTGATAAATATGGATTGTTGATAGTCAGACTTTATTTTTCTTTTTCTCGATCTGGGTCTTGATTGCATCGACTACGCCGTCAATGGCTTCTTCGAATGTATCTGCGACCTTCTCTGCGTGGAGTCCTCCGATTTTAAGTGTTACTTCCTTGTTGTTGGCAGTCTGTGGCTTTGTAACTTTGAATACTACCTCTGCTGATTCTGCCTCGATGAAACGCTCAAGCTTTCCGATTTTCTTCTCGGTATATTCAGTAAGCTTCTCAGTTGCGTCAAACTTGATTGACTGAATAGTGATCTTCATGCTTAAACCTCCTTTAATTTAATTAGAATTAATACTGACAAGTGACGATTGTCTCCTTGTTTCTTTGTCGAGACAAATATACGGTGTTTGTGGGTGACTTCCAAATTTTGGCTTTATTTTTTAACAATATTTTGAAATAATTGCCGAAAACATGTTGTACACCATGTTTTTCGACTTATATTTACTTTTATTTGTAGGTAAATAGCACTATCGTGTATATTTGTTGTATAAAAGTTTCTTTTTCTGGCATAAATTTGGCTGATTGATAATTTTTGTTTACTTTTGCAATGTTATTGTTTCAACTACAAACATTTTTTGAAATGAAAATTAAAGCATTGTTTGCCGCTGCAACTATGTCGCTTGCAGCTGTCTGTGCCAGTGCACAGGACATGAAGGCAGAAAAAAAGATTGCCGAACTTGGTGCGGCAGAGAATCAGACATGGGAATATCTTTCTACTATGACAAGCCGCTTCGGTGGTCGTCTGTTAGGTAGTGCCGCTTACGAGTCGGCTGCTCAATGGATGATCGATGAATTTGCGAAACTCGGCATCGAGGCGCATCTCGAAGAGGGTGGCACAGTGCCTGTGGGCTTCGATCGTGGCCCTTGGTTTGGCAAGGCAATGGGTGCTGTCAACGAGCAGCTGCATTTCGCTACTCCTTCTTGCACATCGGGCACTCCTGGCCGTGTCAAGGGTCATGTGGTGATCGAGCCACAGACACAGCGCGAGTTTGAGGCTATCAAGGGTAAGGTGAAGGGCGCTTGGGTGCTCGTCAGTGGCACCAACTCTGGCTGGCCTATCTATATGAATGCAAAGGAGGATTCGATCCGTGCAGCAATCAAGGCAGAGAACGACAAGATTGCAGAGGAGAATCAGAAGGTCATGGCAAAGGCTCGCGAAGAGGGTCGTCGCCCAGAGCCAGATGAGATGAAGAAGCCACAGAGCCGTCCAGGTCTCTATGCTCGCGAGCTCCTTGCTGCTGGTGCTCTCGGCTTCATCCAGAGCTCGGAACTGCCTATCCGCGTCCTCTATGACCGTCCGATGATGGATGACAAGTCGTTCACCTTCGACCAGCTTCCAAAGCATGCCGACATCAAGCTCGAGGCTTCGCAGTACAAGAAGATCTACGACGCTGTGAAGGGCAAGCAGGACATCTGGCTTGAGTTCGACATCCGCAACCATTTCCGTCCAGGTCCTATCAAGTGGTATAACGTCGTGGCAACCATTCCTGGCACAAAGAAGCCTGACGAGACTATCATCATCTCTGGCCACCTCGACTCATTCGACGCTGGCACTGGCGCTGTCGATTGCGGTACAGGCATCGGCGTAGTGCTCGGTGCGGCTCATCTCATTGCCAAGAGCGGTGTGAAGCCAAAGCGCACTATCAAGTTCGTGGCTTTCGCAGGTGAGGAGTTCGGTCTGTGGGGAGCGCAGGCTTATTGCAAGAAGCATGAGAAGGAGCTCGGCAAGATTGTCAACCTCTTCAACCGCGACGGTGGTCCAACGGCTTGCGTGGGCATGAACGTGCCAGAGGCTTGGTATGACGACATCAAGAAGATTGCCGAACCGATGACCAATCTCTGGGACTTCGAGTTCAAGGTTGAGAAGGCTGCTCCTCGCCGCAAGGTTACTTCAATGGGCGGTACCGATGCTTCGGTATTTGCAATGAAGGGCATCCCTTGCGTTGAGCTCCGCAATGCCGACATCAATGGCTACGGCTTCGAATATCAGGAGATCTGGCACACAGAGAACGACATCCTCAACCGTTCGTTCCAGGACTATATGGAGCAGGCTGCAACAGCTACTGCCATCATGACTGTGGGTATCGCAACGCTCGACAAGGCTCTTCCTCGTGAGGGTGTCTATGAAAAGTGATTGGTTGAATAAACGAGTGAAATAATAAAGCCTGGGGTTTTCCTCGGGCTTTTTTTGTTACTATTATGTAACATTATCGACCGATTGGCATAGGTTTCAGAAATATTCGCTATCTTTGCACAAACAAAATCAACACAACACATGAATAGGATACTTGTAGTAGATGACGAGCAGGATATATGTGAGATCCTGCAATATAACCTTGAAACAGAGGGCTATGAGGTGGTCACTGCCAATTCGGCAGAAGAGGCTCTCACATTGCCTCTGTCGGAGTTCTCCCTTCTCTTGCTCGATGTCATGATGGGCGAGATGTCGGGCTTCGAGATGGCAATGAAGATGAAGGATGACCCTGCGTTGTCACAGATCCCTATCATATTCATCACTGCACTCGACACGGAAGATGACATAGTCAAGGGATTGAATATAGGTGCCGATGACTACATCGCCAAGCCGTTGAGCATGAAGGAGGTGAAGGCGCGTGTGGCTGCTGTGCTCCGTCGCAACAAGGTGGTACAGCCAGTCGCTGACCAGATAGTGAGATATGGCGGTCTGACCATCAACCGCACGTCGAAAGTAGCCCAACTTGAAGGTGTTCCTCTCCAGCTCACAAAGCTTGAGTTTGAGCTCCTCCAGCTTTTCCTCTCCAATGTCAATAAGGTCTTTTCACGCGAGGAGCTGCTCGACCGATGCTGGCCTCACGATGTCTGTGTCATCGACCGAACTGTCGATGTCAACATCACTCGCCTCCGAAAGAAGATCGGGGAATACGGCAAGCAGATAAAGACGAGAGTGGGGTATGGATATTTCTTTGCGGGATGAGATGTTCTTTATCTTCCTTCGAGTATAAGTAAAAGGTCAAGACTATGTTCCAGTTCCGTTCTTTCCAACGCAGTTTGTTCTTCAGCATAGGCGGTGTCTTCCTGCTGTTTGCCGCTTGTTTCAGCATGTACCAGTACCAGCGTGAGAAGGATTACAAGATTGACATCCTACATTCGCGACTGCAGATGTACAACTACGAGATGATGCAGACCTTGGGATATGATGGCATCAAGAACGACAGCTTGTTTCACGGATACATGCTCACGCACGACATTGAGCGATTGCGAGTCACGGTCATCGGCATCGACGGAAAGGTGATTCAGGACAACTATACCGAGCCCAATGCCGTTCTGTCGAACCACCTGCAACGTCATGAGGTGGCTCAGGCAATGACCAATGGCAGTGGCTACGACATCAAGCGCACCAGTCAATCGACACACGAGACGTATTTCTATTCAGCCACACGTTTCGGCAATCTCATTGTGCGTTCGGCTGTGCCATATTCGTCGGAGCTGACTGCATCGCTCAAGGTCGATAACACCTATCTCTATTTCGCCATTGTCCTCACCCTTTTGCTTGGCTTTGTGCTCTATCTCAGCACTCGACGCATCAGTCGCCACATCGGGTATCTGCGTGAGTTTGCAGTGAAAGCTGAAAGAGGGGAGGAGCTCGACCACGAACTCGAACGCCGTCTGCCTGACGATGAGTTAGGCGACATCTCGCACACCATCATCACGCTGTTCTGGAAACTGCGTCACAGCGAGGAAGACAAGCAGCGAATAAAGCGACAGCTCACTCAGAATGCGGCTCACGAGCTCAAGACTCCTGCTGCCAGCATACATGGCTATCTCGAAAGCATACTCTCCAATCCCGACATGCCGCACGACAAGCGCCAGCATTTCCTCGAACGATGCTATGCGCAGAGCACGCGCATGACCAAGCTGCTGCTCGATATGGCACAGCTCACGCGACTGGACGAACTGCCAGTCAGTCTCACCAATGATGCAGAAAGGAACAATCTCATCGACCTTGTTCCTATTATCAATAATGTGTTCGACGACACCGCTCTGCAACTGCAGGAGAAAGGTATCGAGCGACGAATTGATCTGCCAGCACGCATCATCGTAGGCTCGCCGCTCAATGAGCCTGAAGGTGCGCTGTACAGTCTGTTCCGCAATCTTGTCGATAATGTCATTGCCTATGCCACAGGCGCAACGCAGATCAGCATCACCTACCAGAATGGCGAGTTTGTGGTTGCCGACAATGGCTGTGGAGTGAGCATCGAACATCTGCCTCATCTCTTCGAGCGATTCTATCGCGTCGATAAAGGCCGTTCGCGCAAGCTTGGTGGCACAGGACTTGGGCTTGCCATTGTCAAGAATGTAGTTATCGCTCATGGCGGAACCATTGCTGCCGAAATCACCACGGGTGGAGGTTTGACCATTAGGTTCAGAATTGGGAATTAAAGAAAGTTCCTGCAATTCCACTTAACTCACAAATACAAATAAAAGCCCCCAGAGCTTATGCCATGGGGGCTTTGTTTTTGCTATGAGCAAATTATATTCTCGACTGTCTTGCCTTGCTCTTTGCTACATTGAGCACATAGTCAGCAAGCTTCTCAAGACCGTTGATGACATCAAGGTAGAAGGCACCAAGCTGGTAGTCGTATTCGCCCTTTGACACCATTTCGATATTTTCACTGCGGAGGTAGTTGCGGAGTTTGTTGATCTCCTTTTCTACTGCGTAGTTCATGCTGATGTCGTGGCCTTCGCCTTCTGGCTGGTTGAGAGTATTGATCATCAGTGTAAGCGACTGAGATACAAGATCCTCCATCTGCTTGATACTGTAGAGCTGAGTGTCGTTGAAGTGAGTCTTTGAGTTGGTGCGCTTGCGCGAGAGAGTGCGTGCGACATTGAGACAGCAATCTCCTACACTTTCTAGGTCGTCGATCTCACGCAGCATGCGTGTTACCTGATGCTTTGCTTCGTCCGACAGACGTCCTTCGCTCACTTTCTGCAGGTAGTGGGCAATCTCGTACTCCATGTTGTCGGTCACCTTCTCATATTTCTCGACCTTATCATAGATCTTCTGGAACTCTTCGTCCTTCTCGATATTGTGCATGCTCATCACATAGTTGAACGACTTCAAGCATCGTTCACCGAAGAGAGCAATCTCCTTGCGAGCCTGTAGCAAAGAGAGCTCAGCAGTAGATAGCAAGCCAGTGGTGATGAACTGAAGCTTATCAGGCTCATCGCTTGTCTTTTCAGGCAATACCTTGCAGACGAACTGCTCGATTTGAGGAACAAAGCCGATGAGCAGGAGAGTGTTAACGATGTTGAATGCGGTGTGGAAAGCAGAGAGCTTGAAGAGTGGGTTGTTGTCGCCACCCATCACGTCGGTCACTATCCAGCTGATGACGTCGCACGCTGGGTAGAAGACGATGAGCACAGCCACGACACCGAACACGTTGAAGAACATGTGAGCCAATGCTGCACGGCGTGCCTGTGTATTGGCCGTGAACGAAGCGATGAAGGCTGTGATGGTTGTACCGATGTTCTGACCCATTGCGAGGGCAGCAGCCTGCTCGAAGCCGAAGCCAGGGATGTTCATGCCGAAGAGCATGAGGGTGATGGCCATGGTGGCAGCCGATGCCTGTACGAGCATGGTCACGAGCGCACCCACGATGACAAAGATGATGATGGTGAAGAACGAGTCACAAGGTATGTGAGCCAACATTCCTGCCACCATGTCGCCAATATTCAATGCAGTGGCTGCGTCCTGGAGGAACTTCAAGCCCATGAAGAGGAAGGCGAAACCGAATACGAATTCTCCGATGCTCTTGCGCTTCGACTTGCCCGAGAATATCATAGGCAGACCGATGGCAAGCAAAGGAATGGCAAATGCAGAGATGTTGACTTTGAAGCCGATGGCAGAGATGATCCACGCGGTGACAGTTGTACCGATATTGGCACCCATGATCACACCGATTGACTGACGCAGGGTCATCAGTCCGGCATTGACAAAGCTCACGACCATGACCGTAGTTGCCGATGACGACTGGATGAGGGCTGTGACACCGATACCTGTGAGTACGCCCATCACGCGGTTTTTGGTCATTGCACCAAGGATAGCACGCAGTTTCTCACCTGCAAATTTTTCCAGTCCTTCGCTCATGATCTTCATTCCGTAGAGGAACAGGGCAAGCGAGCCGACTAACGAGAAGATATTGACGATTGTTTCCATTGTGTTGAATATATTTTGTAGGTTTTAAGGTTTTAAGGTCGTGAGGTCTTAAGGTTTTGATAGACAGTGCGGAGCTTCCCAATAACCTCATAACCTAATAACCTCATAGCCTTATATTGACATAATCAGTTGCAAAGATATTAAAAATCTGTTACATTTACAATTGTGCGATGTTACAATTCTGTTACATTTGTTAAAATCAATTAATCAATCTTGAGATCTCCCTTATTGATCCATCTCATGCGGCGAAATACCAAAGCTACGAGAGGGGTGAGGATGGCTGGGAGTACTGCCGAGATAAGTATTAGATCTGTCCAGTCACTTGTGGTGATGGCGGTGCGTGAGCCTTCAGCAATCTCGTTCATCCAGCCCGTATAGACACCAATCTGACCCACAAGTCCGCATGTACCCATACCTGAAGATATGGCAGGACCATTCATCTCAAGATGGAAGAGACAGGTAGCGAGCGGTCCGGTGATGGCGCTCACTATGATTGGAGGAAGCCAGATGCGAGGGTTGCGCACGATGTTGCCCATCTGCAGCATGCTGGTGCCCAAGCCTTGCGAGATAAGTCCGTTGATGCCGTTCTCGTTGATGCTCATCACGGCAAAACCCACCATCTGTGCGCAACAGCCCGCAAGAGCTGCTCCGCCAGCAAGACCTGTGAGCCCAAGGGCTGCACATATTGCTGCCGAACTGATAGGAAGGGTGAGTGCCATGCCAACGATGACCGACACTAATATGCCCATGACGAAAGGTTGCTGGGTGGTTGCCCACATGATGAGGTTGCCCACACTGCTGGCTGCAGTACCAATGGCAGGTGCCATGAGGTAGGAGATGGCAATGCCTACTCCTATGGTAACGAGTGGTGTGATGAGAATATCAATCTTGGTGCGTCCGCCCACGAGATAGCCGAAGCCTGTAGCAATAAGCGAGATGACGAAGACGGCAAGCGGTCCGCCTGCTCCACCCATGGTGTTGGCTGCCATCCCGACGGCTGCCATCGAGAAGATGACGAGTGGTGAGGCATGCATGGCATAGGCAATGGAAATGGCCATTGCAGGACCAGCCATAGACATGGCGAATGAGCCTGCCTCGACCACCAATGGCAGTCCCATCTGCTGACCGATTGTCTTGATGATAGTGCCGATGAGGAGAGATGCAAAAAGTCCCTGTGCCATGGCAGAGAGGGCACGCACTATGATTCGTCCCAGGAAAGATTTGCCTAACGATGACTTTTTCATAGGGCAGAGGCAATGATGGTGCGTAATTCACGTTCGTATTGCTCGGCATTCTCAAACACTATGCCTTCCATGCCCATGGCACGTCCACCTGCGATGTTCTCGGCGCGGTCGTCAGTGAAGACACATTCCTCTGGCTTGAGACCAAATCGCTCGAACAGTATCTTGTAGATCTCTGGTTCTGGCTTGATGACGTGTTCCTCGGATGAGATGACTTGTCCGTCGAGAAGTCGGAATATCTCAAACTGTTGCATGGTCAGATGCACCTTGCTGCACCAGTTGGTCAGGCCATAGAGCTTGAATCCTTCGGCCTTCAGCCTTGTGAGCAGGTCGCGCATGCCAGGCATCTCGCACTTCACGATTTCTGGATAGTGCTCCATGAACACTCGTATCTCTTTCTCAAACTCCTTGTGGTGGCCGATGAAGTCCTCCATCGTCTCTTCGAACGGACGCTCTTCGCGGTCGATGATATTGGCAAAATGCACGGTGTTGAGCAGAGCACCGAATGCCGAGCATCGCTCTTTGTCAGGAATGATCTTGGCAAAAAAATCAAGGAAATCGTAGTCAACGAGGACTTTTCCGAAGTCGAATATCAGATTCTTTATCATATCCCGTCAGCTACATTATTTAACTTTACTCATGAACTTCTCTTTCGAGATGATGAAACGGAGATGCTCTCCTTCGCCTATCGCGCCCTCTTCGTCGGCTGCAGTGACCTTGAAATAAAGTTTCCTGCCATCGACCTTGGTGAGCACGGCCGTAGCGCTGACTGTCTTACCCAGTCCTGTAGGCTTGATGTGCGACGATGAGATCATTCCTCCCACGGTCGATTGTCCTTCTTCGAGGTCGGGAGCGACAGAAAGCATTGCTGCATTCTCCATCAGAGCCATCATCATTGGAGTAGCGAATACATCGAGGTCGCCACTGCCGACATGACTCGCAAGATGCTCTTCCTTTACGGTCAGAGTACTTGTATATGTTAGTCCTTCTGTTATTGCCATAGCTGTTTTATGAATTTTCGAATGCAAAATTAGTAAAAATTTTTGAAAAAACATAAATTATTTCAAAATACTTGCTATATTTGCATCCGAAAGATAGCTAATATCTGTTTTTGTGTAAAATGGGAACAATAAACATTATTTAATATTATGACTACATTAGAACTCGACAACTGGTTTTGCTCATTGAGCGTGAAACAGAAGGAGCACATCTCATGCAAGGTGCTCTTGAAGGAAGGTAAGGACCCAAAGCAGGGATTGTATCCTAACTGCACCGACGTGTGGCTGCCTCTCAATATCGAGGTGAAGCAGAAGATCCACGACCACTGTACCGACAGCCACGGCATGTGGATTCAGGATGGAGGCGATGGCCCGATCTACTCTTATTAAATGGAACAAAAAAAAGGAGTGAAACCATGACTGGCTTTCACTCCTGTGCCCGAGACGGGACTCGAACCCGTATGGCATGCACCATACGCACCTGAAACGTACGCGTCTACCAATTTCGCCACCCGGGCTGGATGCGTTTCAGTGGAAACTCAACTCAAGACGTGCATGATATCCTGAATTGCGGGTGCAAAGATATGAAAAATCAGTTATCCTTCCAAATTTTATTACAAGTTTTTTTATATTTTTTTGCTTATTGGTGTCGTTTTATTTCTTTTTTCGTATATTTGCACGGTGAAAAAGAAATAAAGTATGCAAAATAGAAGTTTTTGGAAAGAAATCTGGCTCTTGCTGATCTGCATCTTCATTGGCATAGGCATCATGACGACGGTGTTGTCGTTTCTGCCTATCGGCTCGGATGTGGTGAGGATGCATGTCACACAATGGTTGCAGACCATTCTTGTGATGCTCGTGCCTGCTCTTTTCTGGTACAGGATGCGTTTCGGCAAGAACCCTTTTCGCACTTTCTGCCTTATGACATGCCGATGGAAGCATCTGCTGCTGACATTGGTGCTGATGGTGGTGTCGGTTCCTGCGATGGATATGCTCACTGTGTTCAATTATACGATGTCTATGCCTGAAGCCTTGCGCACGCTTGCCATGCAGATGCGCACCGAGAACATTGCTGCCGTGAGCAAGCTGCTTTCGGTGGGCGGAATTGGCGGAATGGTAGAGTTAGTGATGCTGATGGCTGTAGCGACGGCTATTGCCGAAGAAACGCTGTTTCGTGGTGCATTGGTCAAGTGTTTTGAGCTTACGCGCCTGAACCGACATTGGACGGCAATATTGGTGGGTATGATATTCAGCATCGTTCATTTCGATCCTCTCGGCTTCATCCCTCGATGGGTGCTCGGCACGCTGTTCTGCTACATTCTGTTCTGGACGGGTACTCTGTGGGCTCCAATCTTGGCTCATGCCACCAACAATGCGGTGGCGCTTGCACAATATGAGATGAGCGCAGGAGAGGCGGGTGTAGAGAACCTGCTCAATCAGAGCAAACTGACATTCTCATGGCCGGTGATTGTCGCTTCGGTCGTTATGTCGGCTATTATTATATTATTAATGTGTAGAAACAAAAAACTGTGAAAGGGCGATGAAACAGAAGACTGCATATTTCTGCAATTCATGCGGATGTGAGGAACCGAAATGGTTCGGACGCTGTCCGTCGTGCGGAGAGTGGGGAACGTGTGTAGAGGAATCGGTGGCGACAGGTAAGAAAGGTAAGAGCCGTGCCACTCACTCGGGAGCTCTCACCCTACCGGGTCAGAAGGAACGTCCGCGCATGCTGAAGGAGATAGAGGCGACCGAAGAGAGGCGCATCGACATGCACGACCAGGAGCTGAACCGTGTGCTCGGCGGTGGACTTGTGCCTGGCTCGATGGTGCTGCTTGGCGGTGACCCTGGCATCGGCAAATCGACGCTCGTGCTGCAGACCGTCATGAACCTCACCGACCGCAAGGTGCTGTATGTGTCGGGCGAGGAGTCGGCCTATCAGCTCAAGCTGCGTGCCCAGCGTCTGGCAAGCAACGAGCAGTATAACGACAACTGCTTCATCGTATGCGAGACCAATCTAGACGACATCTTTGTTCACATTGCCAATGTAGAGCCCGACCTCGTAGTGATCGACTCCATCCAGACCATTGCGACCGATGACCTTGAGTCAGCAGCGGGATCGGTGGGCCAGGTGAGGGAATGTGCTGCACGCATACTGAAGTTCGCCAAGGAAAGCGGCACTCCTATCATCCTCATTGGCCATATCACCAAGGAAGGCAGCTTGGCAGGTCCGAAGGTTCTGGAACACATTGTCGATACGGTGATACAGTTTGAGGGTGACCAGCATTACATGTACCGCATCCTGCGTGCTATCAAGAACCGCTTTGGCTCGACCAGCGAACTTGGCATATATGAGATGCTCGGCACTGGCTTGCGTCAGGTCACCAATCCGTCGGAACTTCTGCTTTCGACCCAGCATCAGGGATTGAGCGGAGTGGCTATTGCTGCTGCCATCGAGGGTATGCGTCCGTTCCTGATTGAGACACAGAGTCTTGTGAGCACGTCGGCCTATGCCACCCCAATGCGTTCGACCACAGGCTTCGACAGTCGCCGACTCAACATGCTGCTTGCCGTACTGGAGAAGAAAGTGGGATTCAAGCTCGGACAGAAAGACGTGTTCCTCAACATTGCGGGAGGATTGAAGGTCAATGACCCAGCGATGGACCTTGCGGTGATTTCGGCGATAATATCGAGCAATATGGACATGGCCATTGACATGCAGACATGTATGACAGGCGAGATAGGCCTGTCGGGCGAGATACGTCCTGTGTCGCGCATTGAGCAACGCATCATGGAGGCAGAGAAACTCGGTTTCAACCGAATACTGATTCCTAACATATCGCTGAAGTCGCTCGACGTGAAGAAGTTGAGGATTCAAGTCTGCCCTGTGTCAAGAGTCGATGAAGCATTTAGATTACTGTTCAAATGATCAAGAATATAAGAATCAGAGTCAAGCCCGAGATTTGGGCTGATCAGCAGAAGTTAGAGCAGGAGATTGCTCAGCAGAATGCCATTTCGCCAAAGGCTATCCGTGGCATACGCACCATACACCGAAGCATCGATGCCCGTCAGCGTCAGGTCATGGTACAGCTTGACGTGGATGTCTATATCAATGAGAATCCTCCTGTGGAGCTGTTTACCCCGAAGGAATATCGCGAGGTGAAGGGCGATCGTCAGGCGGTGGTGGTGGGCCTGGGTCCTGGTGGCCTGTTCGCCGCCCTGAAACTGATTGAGCTTGGCATCAAGCCAATAGTGCTCGAACGAGGCAAGAACGTGACAGACCGCCGGCGCGATGTGGCTCTGATCACTCGTGAGCAGAAAGTCGATCCGGAGTCGAACTTCTGTTTCGGAGAGGGTGGTGCAGGTGCTTTCAGCGATGGCAAGCTCTTCACGCGAAGCAAGAAGCGTGGCAATTCGCAAGGCATACTGGAGCGACTCTGTCAGTTTGGTGCGGAGTCGGGTATTCTCAATGCCGCTCATCCTCACATCGGCACCGACCGCTTGCCGGCTGTCATTGCCAATATCCGCAACGAGATCTTGCGCTGTGGCGGTGAGATACATTTCGAGTCTCGTGTCACCCGACTGCTTATGGATGGCAACGGCAAGGTGATGGGAGTGGTGACTGCCGATGGACGTGAGTACGCGGGTCCTGTGATTCTGGCAACAGGCCATTCGGCACGCGATGTCTATCGCATGCTATTCACCGAAAACATCCCGATTGAGACCAAGGGAATAGCCATCGGAGCGCGACTTGAGCACCCACAGCAGCTCATCGACCAGATACAGTATCACAGTCGCGAGGGCAGGGGCAAGTACCTGCCAGCAGCCGAATACAGCTTTGTGACTCAAGCCGAGGGACGAGGTGTGTATAGTTTCTGTATGTGTCCTGGAGGTGTGGTAGTGCCATCGGCAACGGGTCCGGAGCAGGTTGTGGTGAATGGTATGTCGGCTTCGTCGCGAGGTTCGCGCTGGGCCAATTCGGCAATGGTGGTCGAGATCCGTCCTGAAGATGTCGCCTCTGGGCAGTTTGCGCTTGAGACAAGCGAGTTGAAGGCACGGTACAATGACATGGTGAAAGGTGATGTGCTGCAGAGTCCATTGGCTATCATGGCATTGCAGGAGGAGATAGAGCGACAGACATGGCTCAACGGAGGACGTACGCAGGTGGCTCCTGCCCAGAGAATGCTCGACTTCGTGAAAGGACGACTCTCGTCCGATCTGCCACAGTCGTCGTATTCGCCAGGTGTCATTGCTTCGCCTTTGCATTTCTGGATGCCAAAGTTCATCAGCAGCCGATTGCGTGAAGGACTCGACAAGTTCGGACGCAATGCACGAGGCTTCCTCACCAACGAGGCTATGCTCATTGCGAGCGAGACACGAACCTCTTCGCCAGTGCGCATCCCTCGCGACCGCGAACTGCTCGTTCACCCTACCATCGCAGGGCTATATCCTTGCGGAGAGGGCGCAGGTTTTGCTGGCGGCATAGTGAGTGCTGCCATGGATGGTGAACGATGTGCCGAGGCTCTCGTTGCTCAATGTTTCTGAAAAGTGGAGACAGTGTTTTCGACCAATCAGAAGAAATAACTCGTTCCGATATATATGACCGTGGCTATTATCGCACTGATGATAAGCCATGGTTCTTTTGTCTGTATAGGTATCTGCTGCGAAGGGCGCACGAAGCGACGATAGCAATAATGAACCATTAGGGCACAGACGATGCCAACACAGAGTCCGCCGACGATGTCACCGACGTAATGGACTCCGAGGTAGATGCGGCTGTAGCAAGTGAGAAGCGACCAAAGGATGATGGTGGTGCGGAAGACCTTGCCACGGAACAGAAGGCAGAGCCACAGGGCAAGACCGATGGAGTTGGCAGCATGTGACGACACGAAGCCATAGGCACCGCCACGATAGCCATTGACATAGTGGAGAAGACCTTCGATGGCAGGATTGTGGGAAGGACGAGGTCGGGCGACAAGGTGCTTGATGAGTCCCGACGATATCTGGTCGGCAAGCACGATAATCATTGCCGTACACAAGACGAGCCAGAGCAATGCCTTGACATTCAGCTTGCTGTCGGTCTTGCACGACTTGAAGAATGTGAGGAGTATGATGACATAGACTCCAATCCAGATGAATTTGCCACTGAAGGTGTACCAGAACCAGTCTGTCCACGCGCCTCCGTCGTAGTTGAGTAGGAGTATCAGCGATTGGTCGAGTTCTTGAAACATGTTTATTTAGGTTTTAAGGTTTTATGGTTTTTAGGTTTTAAGGTTAATCTGACAGCGCGAAGCTACCTCATAACCTTATAACCCTATAATCATAAAACCTTATCATTTATTCTACTACCCAGTTCTTGTCATATACCTCAAACTTGCCGTTGTAGTACATATCCTCCTTGATTGGGATCTGGATGATGTAGGTTTTGCCCGACTTGTTGGTAAGACGGTCGAGTCGGAGCCAAGGGTTGAATTCCTTGAGGTGGTAGTAGCTTATTCCCTGGTCTTCGGCAAACTTGGTCATGTCGGTGATAGGGCCATTGACCTCCATCTTGCGAGTCGCAATAGGGCGGTAGAGCTGGTCGCTGTGGAGGATGAAGCCATAGCGGGCAGGGTCGCGCATGATCTCCTTCATTGCCATGATGCGGAACATATAGCGTGAGGTCTCTTCGACTAGTAGAAGGTCGAGGGCTGATGTCTGGTTCTGTGCCTTGAGTTTCCTGCTGATGCCTGCCTGTCCGCCGTTGTAGGATGCAGCAACGGTCAGCCAGTCGCCGAACTTATCGTAAGCCTGACGCAGGAACTTGCAAGCCGCACGAGTGGCTTTCTCGACATTGTATCGTTCATCCACTTCGGTGGTCACTTCGAGTCCGAACTGTCGTGCCGTCTCCGCCATGAATTGCCAGATGCCGGCTGCGCCAGCAGGCGACAAGGCTCGGGTATTGAGCGAGCTCTCGATACATGCCAGATAGATGAGGTCGTCGGGCATTCCTTCTTCCTTGAGTATTGGGCAGATGATAGGGAACAGACGGTTGGCACGCTTGAGTGTGAGGAGGGTGGCATTGTGAGTGTAGCACATATTGGTGAGTTCACGTTCATATCGCTCATGCATATCGTAACGCGACAGATCGACCTTCTGGCCGAAGACCTCGACTACATTCTCGAAACGGGGAGTCACGACCTGCGAAGGCAGGACATCCCGACTGGCTTGCAGGGTGTCAGCACTACTGCATGAAAGAGCGGACAGGAGCAGCAGGGTAGTTGTCAATGCCATTGTAATGTGTTTTTTCTGTGTCAAAATTGATTATTTTATCTTGTTTTCAACTCGGGCGAAAGCAGGAGCATCGAACTTGCAGAAGTCCTTGTCCTGATACTTGTGCTGTCCGACGATGGCTATCATTGCGGCATTGTCGGTCGTGAACGAGAACTTTGGCAGATGCACCGTCCAGCCGTATTTCTGTGCATGTTCGGTGAAAGCGTTGCGCACGCCACTATTGGCAGATACTCCGCCAGCCACAGCCACTTCCTTGATGCCAGTCTCCTTGACAGCCTTGCGCACCTTGTCCATCAGGATATCGACAATGGTCTTCTGCAACGACGCGCAGAGATCGGCCTTGTTTTCCTCAATGAAATTTGGGTTCTCCTTGATGGCATCGCGCAATGTATAGAGGAATGAGGTCTTCAGGCCGCTGAAGCTATAGTCGAGATCCTTGATATGTGGTTTTGCGAACTTGAACTTGTTTGGGTCGCCCTCCTTGGCGAGACGATCGATGACAGGGCCGCCTGGATAGCCGAGACCCATGACCTTGGCGCACTTGTCGAAAGCTTCGCCCGCAGCATCGTCGATGGTTTGTCCGATGACCTCCATATCCTTGTAAGACATGACTTTAATAATCTGGCTATTGCCGCCAGATACAAGCAGGCAGAGGAACGGATATTTAGGCAAAGGCTTGTCGAGATTGTCTTTTTCGAGTACGAAATGAGCCATGACGTGACCTTGAAGGTGATTGACCTCGATCATCGGAATCTGCAGAGCTGACGCAAGTCCTTTTGCGAACGACAGTCCCACAAGGAGCGAACCCATGAGACCAGGACCACGGGTGAAAGCAATGGCAGAAAGGTCTTCAGGCTTGATGCCCGCACGCTTGATGGCTTCTGAAACCACAGGCACGATGTTCTGCTGATGGGCGCGTGAAGCAAGTTCGGGAACTACGCCTCCGTAGGCCTCGTGGACAGCCTGACTGGCAATGACATTCGACAATAAGACGCCGTCCTGGATGACGGCAGCGCTGGTGTCGTCACATGACGACTCGATTCCTAATATGATAGTTGACATTGTTGTTTCTTTGTTTGAATTTTGGAGCGAAGATAATATAAAAAGATGAAACTACAAAGGATAATCAGGAAAATTACTTTATAAGTAAACAAAAAGATGCCAAAGCTTTGTAATGTCACATAAAAGAACTATCTTTGCGGTTAATTATGTGAGTTTAATAAAAGAATAAATGATACTGAACAGACTGTTTTGTGTTTTGGCGATGGCATTTGTCTTGTCAAGTGCTTCAGCCGACAACCGCCAGCACGTGGTGAAGCCTGGCGATACCTTGTATTCCCTTTCCAAGCGATATGGAGTGACCGTGGAGGACATCCAGGCGGCTAATCCGTCGATCGAGGGTACGAACATTCCTTCGGGCATGACGCTTGTCATTCCTGACGAGAAGGAGGTCGAGCAAAAGGAAGACAAGAAGAAAGGAAAGTCGATATTCTTCAATTTCAGAAAGAAAGACAAGAAGAAGGATGCAGACAAGGAGGAGAAGGTCGAACAGGTCAAGCCTGAAGCTCCTGCCGTTGTAGAGGAGAAGAAGGAAGAGACTCCTATGGTGCGCCGTAAGATTAAGGGTGCGGCTGACAATGTCGTAGTGATAATGCCTTTCAACCTCGATGCACAGACATCGACGGAAGATAAGCAGCAGATGCGCTCGGTGGAGTTCTACGAAGGTCTGATGCTGGCTGTGAAGGAAGCACAGGAGAATGGTCAGAGAATACTGGTGCAGACCTACGATCTCGGCACAAAGACCATCAACGAGATACTTGCCACCAAGTCACTGCTTGATGCCGACTTCATCATCGCTCCGGTCGATCTCAACGACGTCAAGCTTGTTGCGGAATTCGGAAAGGCGAACGACATTGCGGTAGTGAGTCCTTTCGCGTTCAGCCAAGAGCTATCGAAAAGCCATCCAGATCTCATTCAGCTCAATACATCAAAGTCGTTCCTTTATGAGAATCTCACAGCTGATGTGGTAAAGCGATTTGAGACATACGACTTTGTGTTCCTCAATGACAAGGGATGTACCGACAAGGCCGATCCTTATGCAGGCTATCTGAAGAACGCACTGAAGGCGAAAAACATGCAGTACCACGAGTTTGAATACGACAATCCAGAGACTCTCGTGACAGTCGATTCTGTGCTTAACATCATCGGCCACAACATCTTGTACATCCCTGTTGCCAACAACCGCGAGTCGCTTCGCAGGATGTTCCCTTGCCTGAAATGCACCACTTTTGAGATTGGCGCAGAACAGGAGAAGCAGGGGCAGACAGCCATTCTCGGCTATCCTGAATGGGTGCTTTATTCAGGTGACTTCATGGATTATTACTATGACATGAACGTCTATCTGTTCTCTAAATTCTATGTCAATCCATTCGACGAATCGGTTCAGGCTTTCTACAAGAATTTCCGCTATTGGTATGCCAAGGAGCCAATGCCGCTGACACCACGCTACGCATTGCTTGGCTACGATGTCGGCCGCTATTTCTTTGCGGCAGTCAAGGCGCACGGAATGAACTTTGCTGATCATATCGAAGGTTTCTCACACGGAACGCTCCAGTCGATGATGAGCTTCAGACGAGAAGGTGAGGGGTTGATCAACAGAGGCTTGTATCTTGTCCATTTCAAACCATCGGCTCAAATTGACAAATATGAGATCAAATAAGTTAATCCTGATACTCTGTCTGTTGGCTCTCTCGATGGGAGCATTGGCACAGACACGCATTGCCCGTGAGCTGCATTTAGGTGTGATAGGCGGTGCCTGCATGAGCAATTACAGATTGACTCCGACAGTGACACAGGATCTTGCCAAGGGCTATACCTTTGGCTTGGCAGCACGTTACATCGAAGAGAAGATTTTTGGTATCCAGGCAGAGCTGCTCCTTACCAGACGTGGCGAGAAGGATAAGTTTGATGAATATCCCGAGTTGAGCTTCCAGCGCAACTTCACCTATTTCGAGGTGCCAATACTTGCTCATCTCTATTTCGACTGCGGAAAGAAGAACGAGATCAATGTCGACATCGGTCCGAAATTCGGCTATTTCCTTTCCGACAAGGCAAAGGCACAGCTCGAAGGAGAGAACTGGGACAAGGTGCAGAACATGACATACCACAAATACCAGCATCACACCATGCCTGTGTCGAAGAAGTTTGACTACGGACTGCAGATGGGACTGGGATATGAGTTCAAGGTGAACAAGGAGTTGAGCATTCAGCTTCAGGGACGCTATTACTTCGGACTCGGCAACATCTTCCCTGACAGCAAGGCCGATGTCTATGAGACGTCGAACAATCACCAGATTCAGATTGTGGCAGCAGTGTGGTTCCGCTCGCAGGTTGCCAAATACAAGATTTTGAAGAAACAAAGATATTACAGCAAAAAGAAATAATTATGGAAATAATAGAAACCGCAATACCAGGGCTCTTGATAATCGAACCTCGCGTGTTCAAGGATGCCCGTGGATATTTTTTTGAGTCGTTCTCACAAAGAGAGTTTGACGAAAAGGTGGGCAACATCATAGGTCATACAGTCAGGTTCGTGCAGGACAATGAGTCGATGTCGAGCTATGGAGTGATGAGAGGCCTGCACTTCCAGCGTCCACCTTTCACGCAGACCAAGCTGGTGCGCTGTGTGAAAGGATCTGTGCTCGATGTCGCAGTGGATATCAGAAAGGGAAGTCCGACATTCGGCAAGCATGTGGCAGTGGAGCTGACCGAGGACAACCATCGACAGTTCTTCGTTCCTCGTGGCTTCGCACATGGCTTCGTGGTATTGAGCGAAACAGCAATCTTCCAATACAAGTGTGACAATTTCTATGCTCCACAGGCCGACGGAGGCATATCGATACTCGACGATTCGCTGGGAATAGACTGGAGGATTGATGCAGATAAGGCGATACTGTCGGAGAAGGACACCAAGCATGCGATGCTCAAGGATTTCGATTCGCCTTTCAGCATCGACGAAGATCTTTATCCTGAATTCAAATAATTATCTTTAATATGAATATACTTATCACTGGCGCCAATGGTCAGCTTGGCAACGAGATGCGCATCGTGGCAAAGACCAGTTCGGACAAATATATCTTCACCGATGTCAATCAGGTTGAGGGATTTGAAACTACCTATCTTGATATCACTGATCTGGATGCTATCAGGGCTATGGTGAAGGAGAATGACGTTGATGTAATCGTCAACTGTGCGGCATGGACCAATGTCGATGCTTGTGAGACCGATGAGAAACTCGCGGCATTGGCAGAGAAACTCAATGCCGATGCTCCAGGCAACCTTGCCGTTGCGATGCGTGAGGCTGGCGGTTTGCTCATTCAGATCTCGACCGACTATGTGTTTGGCAAGGAGCCATATAACGTGCCATGCAAGGAAGAGCAGAAGGGAACGCCAACGGGTGTATATGGCGAGACCAAGCTGCATGGCGAACAGAAGATCATTGCTTCTGGATGCAAGCATGTCATCATCCGTACGGCATGGCTCTACAGTGAGTTCGGAAAGAACTTCTGCAAGACGATGCTCAATCTCACTGCCACCAAGCCTTCGCTGAAAGTGGTGATTGATCAGGCTGGTACGCCGACCTATGCCTACGACCTTGCACTCGCCATCGAGAAGGTCATGGACGACTATAAGGCAGAGACAGCTGCTGCCGACTCGGAGACATACAGCAAGACTGGTGTCTATCATTTCTCGAACGAAGGCGTTTGCTCATGGTATGACTTCACCAAGATGATTCAGCACTTTGCCCGACAGAACGAGTGTGACGTGCATCCTTGCCATTCAAGTGAGTTCCCGAGTCCTGTGACTCGTCCGTCGTATTCTGTACTCGACAAGACCAAGATCAAGGAGGTTTTTGGCGTGAAGGTGCCTTATTGGACCGATTCGCTCCAGACCTGCATCAAAAATCTAAAAGGGTAAGGAATCATGGGTGTAATCATCAGACAGTCGCTTAAAGGTACGTTTGTCAACTATGTGGGAGTGCTATTAGGCATCTTTGTCCAGTTCTACATCGTTGCCAAATATCTTGACCCTGAAGTGATTGGTCTTTCGAAGGTCGTTTATGAGGTTGCATTCCTGCTTTCGACTTTGGCGTTGATGGGGTCGGGCAGTGTGGGCATGAGGTTCTTCCCTTATTTCAAGGACAAGGCTTCGGGCAATAACGGCTTCCTATTCTACTACCTGCTCTTCCCTGTGGTGGGCTTGACGCTGATGTCGTTGCTCTATTTGGGTCTGCGAGTCCCGATTGAGGGTTACTTTGGCGAGAAGTCACCGTTGTTTATCGAGCATTTCTACTATGTGCTGCCAATGATGGTAGTGCTGACGTTCTGGGTTTGGTTTGAGAACTATGCCAACATAAACATGCGCATTGCTCTGCCAAAAGCCGTTCGTGAGGTCGGAATGCGACTGATGATGCTTGGCATTTATCTGTCATACGGCTTTGGCTATATTGACGTGACAGGTTTGATAGTCGGCTTTATTGTCTGCTATGGGCTTTGCATGGTGATTTCTGGCATCTACTCTCTGCATGTCGGAGACTCGAAGCTGCGTCACGATTGGAAGTTCATCACGCCAGATCTGAAGACCAAGGTGCTGAAATACACAGGCTTCCTGATGCTGGCTGGCATCAGCGGCAATCTCATTCAGCAGATGGACATATATATGCTGTCAGGTGTCAAGGGTCTGTATTCTGCTGGTATCTATACCATAGTAGTCTATATGGCAGAGATAGTGAACATGCCTTCGCGCAACATTACTCCGATCTCGGCGCCATTGGCGGCAGAGGCAATGAAGGAGAACGACATGGAGAAAGCCAAAGGACTGTACCGTCAGGTGTCGGTTCATCAGATGCTTGCGAGCAGTGTGCTGCTGCTTCTTGTCTGGATCAATATCGACAATATCTTTGCCATCATCCCTAATGGCGAGAAGTTTGCCGAGGGACGCTGGGCAGTGCTCTTCCTTGGCTTAGCTAAGGTGGTGTATGGCACACTCAACTTTGGCAATACGCTCATATCGTTCAGCCGCTATTACTATTGGACGCTGTTCATCACCGTGTTCCTCGCGATAGTGAGCATTGGCACCAATCTCTATTTCATTCCAATTTGGGGCTTGAGTGGTGCTGCCTTGGCTTCGCTCATAACAGTGATAGTGAGCTATGCTTATCAGCAGTATATTGTACAGGTAAAGATCAAGACCAATCCGTTCTCATGGGCACATGCTCGCATCGTGGTAGTGATTGCCGTTCTTTATATAGTCAATGCCTTTATCCCATCGCTTATTGGTGTTTCTCCGATACTCGATGCCTTGGTGCGCTCGTCGGTGATTGGGGCAGTGGGTATAGGTCTGATATACAAACTTAATATATCAGAGCAGATCAGCTGGTTTATCAGGACAAAGGTGTTTGGCAAATAAAAATTATTATTATAATGAAATGATTGACAAGAAGTATTGCATGAGTTCATATCTTGCATTTAGATACATAGAAAAGCAAGATGTTGATTTTTTTGATGGATTGAAGCATGAGCTAATACCCATCCCAGACTCTGACAGATTGACTTTTGTCAAGACTGCCGATGACATTGACCGTGAGCTGCAGAAAGTGTTTGAGACAATGAAAGGCGAGAAGCTTGGAATATGTCTTTCGGGAGGAATGGATTCTGCCATTCTTGCTTCATACATGAGAGGATGTGATGCATACACATTCCGCTTTCTGGGAGGCAACTATCAGCAGGAAGAACTGGCACGTGCAGAATATTATGCGTCATATTATGGACTTAACCTACATTATGTCGATATTGACTGGAATACAGTCAAAAGTTACCTGCCTGCAGTGATGAGAGCCAAAGGTGCACCTGTTCATTCCATTGAACCACAGCTCCTGCAGGCTGCAATGCAGGCCAAAGCCGATGGCGTAACTCGAATGATTGTTGGTGAGAGTAGCGATCTGCTGTTTGGAGGTATGGACCAGCTCCTTGCCAAAGACTGGACTCTTGCGGATTTTCAGAAACGCTACATATTCCTTGATCCATCATTGGTGCTCAATGAGCCAGACGATATGTCATATCTATTTGAACGTTATCGTCAAGGAGAAAACATCGATTTTCTCTCTTTTATGGATGATGTGTTCTCAATTGAATCATCGAGCAGCTATTATAATGCTTTCGGAGTGGCAGATATGCCATATACCGACCCCTATGCTCTCTTAAGAATGGCAGATGCCTTGGACTTGAATAGAGTTCGTAATGGCGAACCAAAGTATCTGATAAGAGAACTTATGCATAGGAAGTATCCTGATATTCCTGTGCCAAACAAGGTG
>SFEH01000211.1 GCA_004557315.1 Bacteroidales bacterium | reverse complement strand
GTCAACTGAAATTGTTGTAGGTTCTTCAGTACCGAAAGCAGCAGCTGAAGCCTTAACCCAGTTCTCACCTGCCTTCTGCTTGTCAAGCTCTACGGCAGTCATAGCGTTGATGGCGTCATCGCTAACCTTTGTACGAACGACAACTTTATGACCCTTATCTACATAGTTGTCACTGTTATCGAGTTCATACTTGGTTTCTACCCACATCAAAGGTGTAACATCAGCATATGTAGGATTAGTCTTGTTACCTGCGACGATATACTTCTTTGCAGCCTTAAGAGCTACGCCTGTATAGCTTTCCTGCTTAGCTGTTGTAGAAGCGGCAACTGCCTTAGCTGTCTGCTTCTCTGAATTCTTGCCAGCAGCGACAATGAAGTCTGCAACTGCCTTATCAATTGTTGCATAAGAACCAGTGTAAACTTTATCTGTTGCATTCCAGCCTCCGTCATTCTTTTTGATCTTGTCACGGATACCTGAGCCATCAGCCTTGGTAATCTTTTCCCATGCCTTAACGACGGCATCGGCTGTAACAACAGCACCCTGAGCAGCAGTCATTGCAGCAGTTTCGTTAGCAGTGATTTGAGCGCCTGTCAGAGTAGCCCACTGAGTGGTAATAGCATTTTTATAAGCAGTCTTCATTGCAGTCTTCTGTGCAGCTGTCAATGTGCTTGATTCGATGAGGGCATCAATCTGTGCAAGAGAAGTACGAGTTCCTACTGGACCTACTGCTCCAAGCGCTGTATTGATTTGTGTTGTAGCATTAGCAATCTTTGCCTTCTCGAGTTCCTGGTTGTAGAGGCTAGTCAAAGTAGCATCGTATGTTGTGTTGTATTCAGTTACAGCAGCCTCGAGAGCCTCGATGTTTGCATTGTAGAGACCGATTGCAGCCTTGATTGTAGCTGTAGAGACAGTCTTGGCAACCTTCTGGTCAGCATAAGTCTTGTGAGCCTTTTCCCACTTAGCTACAGCCTCCTTGTGAGCCTTCTCGGCATTAGCTACAGCCTTCTCGTAGTCAGCAACGCAATTGTCAGCAGCAATCTCCTCGTCTGTCACATATACCTGTGCAAGGGCAGCTTCCCAGTCTGCAACAGTTGATGTGATAATTGACTGAGGAAGACCCAAAGAATTGAAGGCATCCTTCAAGTTGCTGTATAGCTCACCAAAACCATCGGCTACGAATGTTCCATCAACCTTAAGACCCATATTACCTTGCGCATCCTTAAATAAACCTGGTGTTGGTGTAGGAAGAGCGTTAAGCTTGTTGTACACGTCAGGATTTGTGATAACGATCTCTGCGCCCTGAAGGTCATACTTCTTTGCACCTGTATATGCCTGCTCTGTTGGGTGAGTACCGTCAGAGTAATAACCATACATGTTTGTCTCATTATATGATGAGCTTGCATGTTCACCAGTAGCCGCAAAACAGTCATTCAGAGTCTCATCAGCGAGGTAGTTGTAGAGCTGCTGTGCAGTTACATAAGCGCGGCGAGCCTCATCATCCTCCTTCGCTGCTGTCTTATAAGCCTCGCTCTGCTTGATCTCTTCCTTCTTGAGATTAAGCTCAGCGATCTCGAGAAGATGAGTACCATTAGTGATATCGCTGTATGCCTTGAGTGAATCCATGCGAGCCTCCCATGCAGTTGGAGCTACGTTCTCAGAGAGAGCCTTCAACTCACCGTAAGCAGCGTTGACAGCTTCGAGTTTAGCTTCAGCCTGTGCAAGTGCATCGCGGAGAGTTTTCTCTCCATCAACCTCTGTTTTTGTTGCAGTGAAGAGATTATCCATTGCAGTAAGTACTGCACTCTGCTGAGTTGTATATAAACCCCATGCTTGATCAACAGTCCACTGAAGGTCTGCAAGCTTCTTAGCCTGTGCAGCTGTCAGCACAGCCTTTGCAGCCTCGATCTCAGCCACGAGCTTGTCATAATTGTTCTGTGCAACAAGAAGCTGGTTCTTGATTTTCTGGAGCTCCAGTTCATTCTGAGCCTTGATCCAAGCAATATTTGCCTCTGCCTTAGCTTGAGCCTCCTGTGCTGCAGCCATTTCCTTCAATGCTGCAGCCTTTTCCTTCTCAGACTTAGCCTGCTCAGCAGCAACCTTAGCCTCTTCCTGCTTAGCCTCAGCCTCTTTCTTCTTAGCCTCAGCCTGCTTTAAGGCAGCCTCAGCCTGCTTTAAGGCAGCCTCTGCAGCTTTCAAGTTTGTGTTCTGCTTCTCAGTCTCAACCCTGGCGAGCTCTACTGCAGCCTTGGCACGCAACAATTCAGCCTTGGCACCACGGAGATTTGTGATACCTTCTGGCTCATCATTGTCGATACAAGAAGTCAATGCTCCTGTTGACAATGTCATTGCGCCAAGGAGAATTGCACCTAAATAAAATTTCTTGTTCATTGTT
>SFEH01000210.1 GCA_004557315.1 Bacteroidales bacterium | reverse complement strand
CTCTCGCCTTTCTTTGCACCGAAGCTATAGCTGCAGTTGCCATTGTCCATCACCACGATCATCTCCTTGCACTTGCCCTGGGCAATGAGGTTATCGAGGATATTGGCCATGTGACCCTGCTTGTGCCAGCCAGTCTCGTTCTCACCCATGCCATGCTGGAGATAGAGCACAGGGTACTTCTGCTTGAGGTTCTTCTCGTATGAGGCTGGAGTATAGACATAGCAGCGGCGTTCCTTCTGCTCAATGCCCGAATAATAGTAGCACTCGCGCACCTGGCCATGCTCCACCTTATCGACGCCGAGCGAGCCCTTGGCAGTGAAGTCGCTCACATAGCTGTAATAGACCGACTCCTCGACTGGCGTAGGTATCTCGATGCCGCTGGCTTCGAGTCCGCAGCCATAGAAGGTCTCAACGTTAGGATCGGTGACGCGCACGCCATCGACATAGAGGAAATAATAGTGGAAGCCCACAGGGAGGCCCTCGACCGAAGCAGTCCAGTCGCCATTGCCGCTCATCTGCATAGGATACTTCTTGCCACAGATATCGACTTCGACCTTGCGGGCTGTTGGCGCATTGATGCGGAAGGTGGCACGGCCATTGGCATCGATCTTTGGGAAATCGGCCATAGGCACGTTATACTGGGCAGGAGTGCCATACGAAGCCTCACGGGCAGCGTAGATAGCCTCCTCGACATCGTCAGGGAATCCGCCTTCAGGAGCCTTCACACCGAGTTCAGGAAGGATGGCAGCAGCATAGCGACGGCCGAGCTTACGATAGCCCGCAGCATCGAAATGCAGGTGGTCAGGCGCATTGGTGCAGCCAGCCGAAGAGATGACCTTGGCATTCTTGATGACGGTAGGGAGCTGCGCAACGAAAGGGTTATGGCCAGCGCAAACGCCACCACGGTCGGCATTGACCACCTCACCAGCGAGGAAAGGCATGGTCTGCTTGTCGAGACCGAGGTCAGAGCAGAGATTCTCGAAAACGCTCTGCACCTTGTAGATCCAGTCAGCCTGGGCAGTATTGGTCTCGCCCTGATGGAAGAGAATACCCTTGATGACACCCTGCTTCTGGGCAATACGAGCCATATCGACCAGGCGCTGATAAGGATTGTTGTCGTAGGCAGCGAGCATGCCAACCATCCAGTTAGGGCAGTTCTTGCTGTAAGAGGCGATGCTGTCCTTCATGAAGCCCTTGATGTCGATGCCGCCTACAGAGACGTTGATCACGCCCACCTTGACGTTCTCGGGAAGATTCTCGATAAGGGCACGGCCAAAGTAATCGACAGGCGTCAGACCAGTGTTCTCGCGGCAGAGAGGCGGAACGGCAGGATACCACTCTCCCATCTTGCGACATCTGTTCAACGCGGGCATTGCCCTCCATGTTCGACTGACCGAAACTCAAGAAGATGTAGAAATTCGGATCAGGCTGTGCGTAGGCAGCGACTGCAAGCAAAGCAGCGACTGCAAAAGTAAAAATTTTTCTCATATTATATATATTTATCATCATTGATTTTCCTGAATGTCGGCCACACCCTTGGCGGTCTGCGAAATGAAATTGATGGTGCCATCCTCATTGAACAACATCTCCTCGACACAGACACTGCGTCGGCCTCCTGAACCCTTGTAGCCATTGAGGGTGAGATTGCCATTGTGATAGAAGAAATACCACTTGCCCTTGAACTCCACTACACCTGGATGGATGGTGAAGCTGTTGTCGGCCATGCCTGTGATCTCTCCCATTGGCTGCCAAGGGCCTCTGATGCTCGATGACATCGCATAGGAAATCGTCTCACGTCCCTGACCCATCGACACATAGATGAGATAATAGTGGCTGCCACGATGAGCGAGCCATGGGCCTTCGACATAGCGAGGCAGAGGGATAACCGAGATGGTGTCGGCGAGTTCGGTCATGTTGTCCTTGAGCGGAGCCATGAAGCAGGTGCCATTGCCCCAGCAGAGCCATGGTGTGCCATCGTCGTCGATGAGCACAGTAGGATCGATATCGTTCCACCAGCCTCGAGCGCCATTGTCGGTCATGCCGTCGGTGATGAGAGGCTTGCCAATGGCATCGACAAACGGACCTGTAGGCGCGTCAGAAACAGCCACGCCGATGCACTTGCCCATGTATTCGTCCTTGCCCTGGGCAGTGAGATAGAAATAGAACTTGCCGTTCCTCTCGACACACTGTGCAGCCCAGGCTTCGCCACTTGCCCAAGAGAAGTCGGTAGGTTGGAATATGATGCCGTGGCTTTTCCAAGTCTGCATGTCGTCGGTGGAATAAAGCAGCCAGTTGGTGAGGTTGTAGCCATACTGACCCTCATAGCCCACACTATCCTCGAAACACTCATCGTGGCCCGTATAGACATACAGGCGATCACCCACAACCAGAGGTGCAGGATCGGAAGTGAAAGCATTGCGGAAAAGAGGATTGCCCTGATTCTGGAACAGGGAGTCATCGGCAGCGGGAGCCTGCTTCTGACAGGCAACGAGCGCAGACGACAACGCTAAAAAATAACAAAGTTGTTTCATAATTTTAAATAGGTAATGTATTTGGTAATTTGCGCAAAGGTATGTAAAAATTCAGAAACAAACAAGGATTATCGGCCAACAAAAAAGCCCAATGTAACATTTGGGCTATAATTTTGTATCATAAATAAAGAATTCTGGGGAGTTAACAGGAGATAACGGGAGTTAACTCCCATTATCTTCCTATTTAAATTTCAATATCAGATAAGGACCCACTTCGCGCAAGGTCTCCCCTCTCAAGGAGTCTGGCACATTGAGGCGGTCGAGTTCCTTGTTGAGCTGTTTCTTGCGGTCAGAGAGCATCAGCAAGAGAGTGTTGTGGAGCTTGCCATTGGCAATGTCCTCGGCCGACGTGCGGATAGGGTCTTCGTGCAAATAGGCGTCCATGCCATCGACACGATGCAGCTTATAGACATGATATTGCTCGGTGCCAAGTTCACGGTGCAGCTTCTTTGCCTGATGGCACAGCTCGCCATAGGAGCCTGTATATGGATTGGCCCAAGGCACGGCACATCCGGCAATGAAGAGGAAGACGAGAATGCCACGGCACACCCACATCATCGGCCAATGCCAGCGCACAGGCCATTGCCATTGCTTGAACTGCATGACACCAAGATAGATGATGAAAGGCACGGCAGGCAGGAGATGGACATCGAGCTTGCTGCGGAAGCATGAGAACATGGCTATGGTGACGGTCATGGCAGTCATGTAGAAGCTCTGCAACGGCGATGCAAGGGCATGTCGCTTATAGAGCGTATAGCCGATGGCAATGAGGCAGACTGGTCCCCATGGCAGGGTATCGAGCCAGATGGTGGCAAGCAGGTAGAACCAAGGGCGATGATGGTCGGGCGAGATGATGGTGCCGCCGAGGGTGAGCCGTTCGAGCATCATGCGCAGGTAGCTCTCTCCGCCTTCGAGATATGTGCCATAGAACCACAGTCCGAAGCTCAAGGCAAGCAAACCCCACACACGCCAGTTCCAGACCCTTCCCCACAGTCCTATCTTGCGCGAGACAAAGAGGTAGGCGGTGGTGATGAGGAAGATGAGATAGAAGCCAGTGGCGCCCTGGGTGAAGACTGCAAGGAAGATATAGAGCGCGAAGAGGCACTGGTTATGGTGATGTGGCCTGACCACAGGCTGTGGCTGGATATCTAGGTCATTGGGGCCGAGTGGCAGATAGAGCAGCTTCCAGAAATTGTAGAGCGCAAGGATGATCCAGAGGCTGA
>SFEH01000209.1 GCA_004557315.1 Bacteroidales bacterium | reverse complement strand
GGAGAAGAACTGCAGTTCTACCTGACAGGCAATCTCATTTCCACTGAGAATGTGGCAGACTTGGATGCCATCAGCGGCACCATGACGTTCCGTGGCCATCTGAAGAAGGAGAATGTCTATGAGGAGAAGAACGACAAGAACGGCCATCCGTTCATCGTGTTCTCAGCCTATTCCGCTGAAAAGGTCGGCGAGAGTTTCGTCAGCACCTGGGTCAACTTCATGCGCTTCCCCGAGAAGGATGCCGACATCAGCACCATCATTCCCGACTGGATGCGCTCAAAAGCCCATGTGGATATTACGGGCGACTTGCAGGTGTCATCTTTCGGCGGCGTAGTACGTCTGTCCTGCCGTGTCAAGGATATGCAGGAGCATGTCTATGTTCAACACTAAACCATAGCATATGAAGAAATCCAACTATACTCCCAAACCTGACGGACAGAGTGCGGAAGACCGTGCTCTGTCCACCTTTGCCGAGCTCATGATTGAGAAGATCAGCAATCTCCAGAGCGACTGGAAGAAGCCGTGGTTCTCTCCGCAAGCAGCTCAGATGCCCATGAACCTCAGTGGCCGCAACTACAACGGCATGAACAGTGTCGTCCTCATGCTCATGCAGGAGAAGAACGGCTGGCAGACCTCCCGTTATGCCACCTTCGACCGCATTGTCAGCATGAACTTCACCAAGGGCAAGGATGGCAAGTCAGTGCCTGCCGTGGATGCCGATGGCAACAAACTCCCTCATGTGGGTATCAACAAGGGCGAGAAGAGCACCCCGGTGATGCTCACCACCTTCACCTGCGTCAACCAGGAGACAAAGGAGCGCATCAAGTACGACGACTACAAGCAGATGTCGCAGGAAGAGCGTGCCAAATATGCCGTCTATCCCAAACTGCAAGTCTATAACGTCTTCAATCTGGACCAGACCAACCTCAAAGAGGCGCGTCCCGAGGTCTATCAGAAGTTCCTCGACGAAGCCGAAGGCCGACGTTACGAGTCCAGCGAGGGAATGCGTGATTTCCCTGCTCTGGATGCTATGATTGAGAAAGACCTCTACGTCTGTCCCATCAAGCCCACCCATGGCGACGATGCTTACTACTCAATCAGCCGCGACGAGATTGTCATCCCCGAGAAGTCGCAATTTATTGATGGCGAGTCTTTCTATAGCAACCTCCTGCACGAGATGAGCCACGCCTCTGGTTCGGAAAGTCGTTTGAACCGACTCAAGCCCGGGCAGTCCTTTGGTAGCGAAGCCTACGGTCGAGAAGAACTCGTTGCCGAGCTTACCGCAGCCCTTGTCTCTTCGCAGTATGGCATGGAGAAGCATGTCAAGAGTGACAGTGCTGCCTACCTCAAGTCCTGGCTCAACAGTCTGCACCAAGACCCGCAGTTCATCAAGACCACCCTCATGGATGTGAAGCGGTCGGCCTCGTTCATCGGCCAGCGCCTCGATGCCGTCAACCAGCGTCTTGAGCGAGATGGTTGGGAGGCAGACTTCTCCGACATCCGCACCAGGAACAAGGAATTTACCCCGATGTTCAACAATGAAGGCAAAAGGGTCAATCCTGCCGCCCTGCAGCAGGAACCTGTTCAGGAGAAGCCTGTAGCCCAGGAACAGAAGGAGGAGATTGCCGCCAAGAACGTAGAACGCCCACGATTTCATCGTTAGGATTTACGAGCCATCGCCCGAGGTGGATGTACTGTTCACCTTTGATGAAGAGGACGAAGCAGAGATGTACTTTGGTGACACACCTATAGAGATTGACATGAGCACGGCCCAATATATCCTGCGCCAGAAAGCGTCAATGCCCGTTGGCACAGCATGGGGTGACTCTTTCCCTGCCGTTATCAACCACACTTCGGCATCCATCGCCCGCCAGCATCCCGATTTCCATGCCGCCAAGCATGGTGACTACGATGCAGCTATGCGGCTGATTGACGATCTGGTGAAGGACGACCGCATCGCAGATATTGTGGAGCGTTATCCCAATGCCCATGTCATCTACAACCACCGTATGCAGGGCGACGGCATCAATATGATACCGGCTGCCTACGCCGCCAAGTTCTCTGCCGCCGGCATGACAGTGGAGCACGACATCATCGCCGTGACCAATGTCTCGCACACCAATGCCTCCGACATATCCCGTCTGAGTAAGCGTATGCGCTTTGAGGGCAAGGTCAACAAAGGCATGGACTACATCCTTCTTGATGACTTCATCACCTCTGGTGCCGAACTCCGTGACATGCGCGACTTCGTACAGAGCCAGGGAGGCAACGTGGTGATGATGACCACCTTCGGGCATGGCAGCTATGGCAGACTCAAAGACATCAGAATAGACAATGATTACAAAGAACGACTCAAAGCGTCGGGTATCACCGACAGAGATTTAAGAAAATATGGAATTGCA
>SFEH01000208.1 GCA_004557315.1 Bacteroidales bacterium | reverse complement strand
CATCTGAGCCATCGCCTGACGCAACTCCTGGTTGTTGCGGAGAATCTGCTGAATGCTCTCGAGGAAGAGCGAATGGTTCTTCATGAACTCCTCCTCCACGTCGGGCATGTCGCTGTCGGTCTTGATGACTATGGCACGTCCGCTGAAGTTTATGGGCTTGTCAAAATCGCCTGCATAGTTGCGCACGAAGTTCATGCAGTAGCTATAGACATGGAGCTGCCTGCATCGGTCGTAAAGCCAGCTGACAATGTCGTCTGACACGGGTATGAGTCCGTTGTGCAACCGAAGCAGACACCATGCCACGAGGCTCACGGATTCGATGTCCATCTTGGTGTTTTGAAGGCGTTTGATGAACTGCCTGAAGTATGTCATGGTGCCGTTGCGATGGGTGGCAATGGTGCAGATGCGATACGCGTTGTTGAAGATGCGGGTCATATCCCGGTCGGTCAGACGTGTTTCGCCACGGTGCTTCACAACGATGTTCAATAACTCTGAGTTCATGCGGTTCTCGCGAAGGAAGTCGCTGATTTCGTTGCGTTCGATGAACTCGTCTTTCAGATTAAATTCGTTACTCATCGGCGTTGGTCTTTTCGGTGTTGTCTTGATAGTTGCTGTTGCTGATAGTGATGTTTGGGATTGCACCAAACTTGCCTGCAAGATATGCATTCTGTATGCTGTTCATGCGGTTCAGGCCCTTGAATTCTACGAGGGTGTAGAGGTTGGTGGAGCCGTTGCGCTCTCGGTCGGTGAACCAGACGGAGTCCTTGCGAATGAGCTTGTCGAGCCATGCCAGCAGAGGGGTGCAATGGGTGGTGACCAGCATCTGGCTTTCGCTCTTCTGCATGAGGTACTTGCCCAGGACATAGAGCACGAGGTCGTGGTGCATCGAGGCTTCCAGTTCGTCGATGACGAGGATGGCTCCTTCTTTGGTTGCCTCGAAGATGGCAGTCTCCATGCCTATGATACGCCGGGTGCCATAGCTCTGGTATTCGTCGGACATGGTGTATTCCTCTTCGCCTCGGTGGTTGACCACATGGTGAACGAAGTTGGTGTTCAGCTGGTTGATGGTGTGATATTTCTCCAGCTGCTCCTTGGTCTCTGACGAGAGTGGGGCATTGAGCATGAAATTGACGAATTTCTCGGGTACCTCGGTGGTAGTGACCTTGCTGCGGATGTCGCAGATGTTGAAGTCGGAGGTGTGGAGGAACTTGAGGATGTGCTTCTTGATGTCTTCGTCTTCCATCATTTCATCTATCGCCCATTCGTACATCTTTATCTCGGGATCGATGATGGGTTTGAAGGCTGTTCGCATCCATTCGGCCACCTCGTCGAAAACCGTCAGCGAGAGGTTGACTTTCTGGCGTGCTGCGAAGAGCGACATGTTGTTGAGACACTCGAGCTGGAGCTTCTCGATGGCTACTTCGCTGATTTTTTCGACGGCAGGGTTGAAGCTGACTGTGGTATGGCCATCGACCAGCTCGCGGGTGAAGACGTTGGTGGGCTGCACTGACCGATAGACGTTGAGCGCTTCGCGATAGACCTGCTTCTGATCCAGACATAGATGATAGCTGTATTTCGTTCCTTTGATCCAGAACCGGATGAAGAACTCTGAGGGCTGGGTGCTCGTCTCTCTGTCAAGCAGGAAGGGGCAGACTCCGGTGCTTTCTTCGAGGTCTTTGGGCTTCTCAACCCAGAAACGACGGAGGTAATCGAACGCCTGCAGCAGATTCGACTTGCCACTGCCGTTGGCTCCCATGACCATGGCGAAACGAAGCAGTCGCACGCCTGGTGCTACCTCTATGACGTAGTTGTCTTCGCGCGTCCTGTCTTTGGTGGCTTCGAAACTTAGAAATACTTCATCTCTGAATGAAAGATAATTCTTGATTTTAATGTCCTGTATCATAATTTTTTCTGTTTTAATAATTTGTAATCTAGTTTTTGCTATAAAAATTTTTTGTTTTAAGTTTTGAGGGGTTATATCTTGAGAATTTGATTTATATCCGCATATTTTAGATATATAATCTATAGTTTTGGAGATTCTATTTTCGAAATCTGCTATTTTTCTGCAAAAGTACATAATTTCCTTGAATCTATCAAATATTATTGCAACAAAATCTCGATTTTATTTTCAATATCTGCATTAAATGTGCAGATTTGGCAAATAGAGTGTGATATTTGGAAACTTTATTGTGTTTTCTTGATGTATTTGTGCAGAATCGGTGTTTTGACGATTATCATGATGATAATTTCAAAAATCTTACAGTTCTTACAGTTTACAGTTGTCGGGGCGGGCGTGTGGAGATATAAAAAAATAATTTAATATATTAATATATTAAAAATTCTGGGCGCGTCTTATAGGGCGAAAATTCTATAACTGTAAACTGTAAGAACTGTAAGAAATGAGGTGT
>SFEH01000207.1 GCA_004557315.1 Bacteroidales bacterium | reverse complement strand
CCAGTCCATTCTCTCGCATATTGCCAGTTGGATGGCACCGCTCTTCGCACCTCTTGGTTTTGGCGACTGGAGGATAGTCACGGCTCTCGTCTCTGGCTTCATGGCAAAGGAGAGTGTGGTATCAACGTTGTCGGTTCTTTTTGGCGACACAGCTACTCTTCTCGCCACACTCAATGCAGCATCTGCAGCAGCCTTGCTTGTGTTCTGTTTGCTCTATACCCCATGTGTGGCAGCAATAGCGGCCGTCAAGCGTGAACTCGGCACCAAGTATGCCTTCATTGTCGTGTTCTTGCAATGCGCCATAGCTTGGTTTATGGCTTATATTGTCAAACTAATTCTTATGATGTTATGAATATACAAAGCATAGTCATACTGATTGTAGTCGTCTCGTGTCTTGCTTTTGCCTTGATAAAGATGATTAAGCAGAGAAAGAAAGACGATCCTTGTTCGGGGTGCAGCAGCGCTGGAACTTGCAGTCGAACGGGGTGCAATCATTGACTCTTTTACCAATAACTTGATACACAAATAACCTTTTTTTGATATTATAAAGTGGAACCTTTCGCACATCTACACGTACATACAGAATTCAGTCTCCTCGATGGACAATGCAAGATCAAGAACTTGCTGAAGAAAGCCCATGCCGATGGAATGACGGGTATGGCTATCACCGACCATGGAAACATGTTTGGCATCAAGGATTTCTTTGATGCTGCCAAGTCAATGAACAAAGACTGGTCAAAGGCAGGTGAACCGACCATTATGCCTATCTTTGGCTGTGAGGTCTATGTGGCTCACCGTGGATTGTCTTTCAAGGAGGGCAAGGCAGATATGAGTGGTTGGCACCTGATTCTGCTTGCAAAGAACAAGAAGGGCTATCAGAACCTCATCAAGCTCGTGTCGATTGGCTGGGTCGATGGTTATTATATGCGTCCTCGTATCGACCATGAGGTGCTTGAGAAGTACCATGAGAACCTGATATGCTGTAGTGCGTGCCTTGGTGGAGAGATTGCGCGAAAGTTCGACATGGGCGATTTGGAAAGTGCTGAACAGGCGATCTTATGGCATAAGAACCTCTTTGGCGATGACTATTACCTTGAGATGCAGCGCCATCCATCGAAAAATCCGCTCTATAATCCTCAGTGCTATGAGAAGCAGAAGCCTTATAATGCTTTCTTGCAGCAGATGGCAGCCAAGCATGGTATCAAGCTTATTGCATCCAATGATGTCCACTTCGTCGATGAGGATAACGGCGAGGCACACGATCATCTTATCTGCTTGAACACTGGCAAGGATCTTGATGACCCAAACCGCATGAGATATACGCTTCAGGAATGGTTCAAGACAACTGCCGAGATGAACGAGCTGTTCAGCGATGTGCCCGAGGCTTTGAGCAACACCATGGAGATAGTGGGTAAGTGCGAGCAATATGACATCGAGAATGGCCCTATCATGCCAAACTTTGAGATTCCAGAGGATTTTGGCACCGAGGCTGACTATCGCACACGACTCACCGACAATGATCTCTTCAATGAGTTTACGCAGGATGAGAACGGCAATGTGGTGATGAGTCAGGAGGATGCCGAAAAGAAAATCAAGAAGCTGGGTGGATATGACAAGCTTTATCGCATCAAGTTCGAAGCCGACTACCTGAAGCATTTGGCTCTTCAAGGAGCACGTAAGCTCTATCTTACCGACGAATATGACTATCAGGGTGGCGATGAGAAGGAGACTTATTCAGATGAGGAGATTATCGCTCATCTGCGTGCAGATGTCTGGGAACGCATCAAGTTCGAACTGCACATTATGAAGACCATGGGTTTCCCTGGTTACTTCCTGATCGTGTCGGACTTCATCCGCGCCTCACGCGAAGAACTTGGCGTGTCGGTAGGTCCTGGTCGAGGATCGGCTGCAGGTAGTGCCGTGGCTTATTGCCTCGGAATCACCAAGATTGACCCTATTAAGTACGATCTGCTGTTCGAGCGTTTTCTTAATCCTGACCGAATCTCATTGCCCGATATCGATACTGACTTCGATGATGACGGTCGTGCCAAGGTCATCGAATGGGTGCAGAACAAATATGGAGCTGATCGCGTTTCGCACATCATCACCTATGGTACGATGGCCACCAAGATGGTGCTCAAGGATATGGCTCGTGTCGAGAAGGTGCCTATTCCAGAGGCAAACCGTCTTGCGGCTCTCGTTCCCGACCGAATGCCGGAGGAGAATGGCAAGGCAATGAAGTGCAACCTCAAGAACTGCATCAAGGTAGTGCGCGAGTTGCAGGACGCGTGCGTGAGCCCTGATCCAAAGATCCGCAACGTAATGAAGCTCGGTCAGATGCTCGAGGGCAATGTGCGTGGCACAGGTGTTCATGCCTGCGGTATGATTATCGGTCGTGACCCAATCACCGATGTCGTGCCTGTGTCGGTGGTCGATGACCATGGAAC
>SFEH01000206.1 GCA_004557315.1 Bacteroidales bacterium | reverse complement strand
GACGAACGGGAGCAGGACATCATTACTCCCGACGGCATTCGCCTCACCATCAAGCACAGCTTCTCGTTGGGTTGGGAACCTGGGGCAAAGGATGCCGAATGGCCTGAAGCTGCCTGCATCATCCTACGCCTCGGCAAGGAAGACTACCTTGTCATAGGCAGCGGTGTGGTGGTTACATATACTGACGCAAAGGCTGGCAAGTCATGGAAGAAGGGTGACAAGCGCATTGGACTCGCAAAGTGCGAATCGGTAAACATTCAAGATGGAGAGATGCAGGTGGTACGTCATTTGAGTGGCGACCAGACTCACCAAGGACGTCATGTGCGCATTCCAGTCGGACAGTTCGACATTCAGCATTTTAGATTGTATAGATATTGATCACACGTGCAATTGGCGAAAGTAATATTCTTTTTCTGATTGCTTGCTTTACAACAACAAACACAATAGTAGTGATTCGTACAGACAACAGTTAAATTATTTTTACTGTGCGAATCACTACTATTCTATATGATGTAACTGCCGGAAGTTCTGCTATCCTACTGTCAGCTTACTGATTATTCTTCAGCCATTCAACACGACGCTGGTCAGGAAGGTGCTTGACCTTGAAATCTGAGAAACGAGCCTTGAAGCCCTGTCCATCAGGGCATGCTGCTACTGGGCCTACCTGCAGCGGACAGTTGTCCTGCATCCAGAGGGTTCGCATCATCGTATATTCTTTGTCATCGAAGCTGTAGAAAAGCTCGATGGCATCAAGTCGGCGGACAGCCTTGAGCCAGAGATAAGGGATAGGCTTGTCGAGCTGGATGACACTCCAATCGGATGTGTGATGCGTCACTACAGCCGAGATGTTGAACTTGCCATCGACAAACTCAATGCCGAACTTCACATAGTTCTCATGATCCATACGAATCATCATGCCTGCCTGATCGAACCTCTCCCTGTAGTCGCCACTTACCTTGATTTTTGCCTCAAACTCACCTCCGTAGGTTGCATAGAGGAAAGGACCGTCATCGACCGTGAAGCCATAATGGGCTATACGCCAGAAGTCGGTCTGTGCGGGCACGTCCATCTCAAGAGTGCCATCCTGGATTGTGTATGACTCTGGCTCGTTGAACCACTGCATCTTCTCAAGTGTCTGTGCATAAGCCGAAGTGGTAAATGCTGCGACACATGCAATTAATAGAGCTTTTGTTTTCATAAGAACACTGTTTTATTGTTGGATTTCTGGGTGCAAAGTTATGTACAATTCTGCGATAATCCAATAGTGATTTTTCATCATTTTGCACCGAGAATACCCAACTTGCCAGCCACTACAATTGCCTCTGTGGTGTTCTGACACTGCAGTTTGCGCAAAATGTTCTGCCGATGGTTGTTGACCGTATTATTGCTGATATTCAGATAGTCGGCTATCTGTTTGCTTGATTTGCCACTGCAGATGTGCGCCAGAATCTCGCGTTCGCGCATAGAGAGCAGCCCCTGAATGTTGAACGAAGATTGGCTGACCAACCTGTCATCGAGCGAATGAATGATTCCTGTCACACCTGTGTTCTGATTGGCGACAGTATAGAGACAAAGCGTGAGTTGCACATTGCCATCAGCATCAAAATCCAGATAAAAGATGCGGTGACGGATCGTGAGGAAGTTGCCCTGTACATCGCGCATACGCAAATAATGCTGGAGATAATAGTCGGACTTCCGTTCTTGTGGCAATGTATTCATGAAAGTCAGGAACTGCAACTCCCATGCTTTCTTTTCTGCAATGTCGTCAGAATGGATAAGCTCAATGAGGCTGCTCTCCCATATTGATGCAACCTCCTCTACCCCATTGCCTAAATTTAGTTTTTCGCCCAGATGTCCATAGCAGATGTAACTTGTGTCTAATGGCATGTTGCTCAACACTGCCACAGCATTCTCTGCCTGACAATAATGCCTTGCTACAATCTTTGCATTGCTATATCGTTCGGTGAAGACGTCAGTGCAGTTGAATTCATGATCCAACAGCTTCTTATTCAACTCCTCACCTATTCTTATTGCACGCTTTGTCTTCATTGCTTTCGCGTTTGTAGGTCTCAAGATCCCAGAAAAGGGAGGTCTGCTGGGGCTTGGTAGATGATTTGTACATAACTGTTTTGCAAGGTTTTACGATGCAAAGATACAAAATAATGTTTGAATATCCAAATATTCGAATGATTATTTATTGAATTACAATAATTTAACGAGTTATCAAGGGACGACTATTTAACATTTATAGCGATGCACCGGGCTGAAAAGCAATGCAAGTCGATAGGTTATCCAACCTATCGACTCTTTTTTTGCTATCTAATCAGTTCTTTTTCATATAATAAACCACGTTATGGCGGTTGAGCTTCGGGTCGCGACGACAAGAGACGTGGATCCAGAAGTCGAGGTGGTTGGAGGTTTCGAGGATGAGCTGGTCGTAGTCGGTATTGTACTTGAGGAAGTCGAACCACTTGCGAGCCACA
>SFEH01000060.1 GCA_004557315.1 Bacteroidales bacterium | reverse complement strand
TACACCGACCGTTCCGAATAGCTATCGGGCTTTGGCTTGTTTGGCAGCCTTACCCACGGTCATATGCCTTGTATGAAGTTTCTGTTCGTTAGGCCAGATGTTTGCCGCCGGCTTCCTTCAGATTCCACCTCACGATGGACACCCTTGCCTTGGGCTATGTGATTCCCGCTATTAGGGCTCACTCGGGACTTGCACCCGTTAGACAATGCTCATGCCGAGCGTACCAAAGAAAAGAGCCTGAGAAGAAATCCCAGGCTCTTTTTGTTTTTATGAATAATATGTTTATGAGCAATCTTGTTTAGAAAGGCTTTGTGAAGTCTTCGCGCTTCACAGTCTTCTTGAGCTGCTGCTTGCCCTGCTTAGTCTCGTAGTTGATGGTGATGTTGACCTCCGACAACGAGTTGCGCATAACGTGCTGATACATGTCTGTAAGGCTGAAGCTTGAAACGAACGAAGCATACTGGTTGCCTTCTGTTGCGCCGCTCTTCTTGTGCTTGTTAAGATAGAGAGTGACCGAAACCTCTTTAGGGTCATTCTCATCAACTGTATAAGTAGCAAGTACTGTTGGAAGAATACCTGTCGAACCTTCGATATAATAAGAAGAAGAGAACTGAGCTGTCATATAGCCCTTGTAGAACCAGATGCCATTCTCTCGGCTGATGTCATAGAATGTGCTGATACTATCGTCAGCAAGATAGTTTTTGAATTTCATGTCAACCTCGGCCATCTCTGGAGTGCGGATCACAGAAGTAGGAACCACCGAACCCTGAGCAACCTCAGCATTCTTCACTACCAATGAAGTAGAAGAGTCGCCAGTCACATCAACGTCCTTGTAAGTCACCACGAGAAGAACACGTTCAGCTGAAGCGAAGTTCTTGTTTGCCATCAGCTGCTGTGCTGCTGTTGCAGAAGGATAGACTACAGGACCGCCATCCATCCACAAAACAGGAGATCCGATAGAATTCTGGACAGTGAAGACACCCTGCATATAGCCTCCAGGCTCACCATCAGAGTTACAAGACGCAAACATAGCCATGGTAATGGCAAAAACTGCTAAATAAATTTTCTTGAACATTACTTATAGATTTTTAGTTGTATTTTTCTTTACCGAGGCGCGAAGATAATGTTTTTTTATCAAAACTACAACTTTCCTGCCAATATAAGTCGTTTTTTAGATTTTTTTATGTAAAAATAGCGTTCTTATAAAAATATACATTATATTTGTCCCTTAAAATCGAAGTAATGACAGAACAACTCGAACATCAGGACTGGAAAGGAACCACAGGCGGGATGCCATGGATGCAGCGGTCGCTCGTCTCCATCCTCGGGCACACCGATCCACGCATCATCTATTGCTTCGTGGCACTTGTCTGTCCATTCTATATGCTTTTCTCCCATCAGGGCTACATCGCTCAATACCGCTTCTTCACCCAGCGGTTCCGCGAACCTTGGTGGAAAGCTTTCTGGCATGTCTATGTCAACCATTTCCGCTTCGGCCAGATCATCATCGACCGCTTCGCCGTCTATGGGGGAAGGAAATTCCAATTCGAGATGGACAAAAGCAACGAGATCTGGAAAAGCCTGGAGTCTCAGCCAGGTGGATTCATCCAGACGAGCTCGCACATAGGCAACTACGAACTGGCAGGCTATTCGCTGAATACAGGCAACAAACGTCTCTACGCTCTCGTGTTCATGGGTGAGACAGAGACGGTGATGCAGAACCGCACGAAGTTTTTTGCGCCAAACAACATCGAAATGGTGCCTGTCATGCCCGACATGTCACACATCTTCACGCTCAACAACGTGCTCGCCGATGGCAACATCGCCAGCATGCCGAGCGACCGCATCTTTGGTTCGCACAAAATCCTGACCTGCAAGTTCTTCGGAGCAGATGCCAAGTTCCCACTCGGGCCTTTCTCGCTTGCCGTCACTCGCGATTGCCCCATCCTTGCAGTTTTTGTCATGAAGAAAAACTGGAATACCTATCACATCATCGTCAACGACCTTCGCGACGGATTCAAGCGTCTCGATGCCTCACAGGTCAGCAAGAAGACAGCACGCCAGCAAGCTCTTGCCGACGAGTTTGCGAGAGTGCTCGAAGCTACGGTGCGACAGTATCCGACTCAATGGTTCAACTATTTTGATTTCTGGAAATGACCGATCAAGACTTCCTGGACATACCCATACAGACCATCTTGCCCCAGCAAGAGCCATTCATCATGGTGAGCCAGATGCTCCACTATGACGATGTCTTCACCCAGACGCGGTTGCTCATCACTGCCAACAATGTCTTCTGTCACGATGGACATCTCGTCGCCAGCGGCCTTGTCGAGAACATTGCACAGACGTGTGCCGCCCGCATCGGCTACATCAACAAATACATCCTGCACAAGGATGTCAGCATAGGCTTCATAGGTGCCATCCGAAATCTGGAGATACACCAGTTGCCACAGGTAGGACAAACCATCGAGACGCGCATCGAGGTGGTCAACGAGTCGTTCGGCTTGACCTTGGCTTGTGGCGAGATACGGCTGAGCGATGGAACAATAATCGCCGAAGGTGAAATGAAAATAGCGTTAAGCGAATGAGGTTGTAAGGTTATGAGGTTTTGAGGTTGTAAGGTTATAAGGTAGCTCCGCGCTGACAAAAACCTCAGAAACCTAAAAACGTAAGGAACCTCAAAACCCCATAACCCCATAACCTCAAAACCTCAAAACCTCAAATGACATGTCATTATTAAAAGATCTATATTCCATCACATCAGCGTCAGAGAGCAATGACTCATCAGCTTCATTCCGCATCTGTCTCAACCCTTGCAGCATCATCTTCAGGGCTCATTTCCCTGGAATGCCCATATTGCCAGGAGCCTGCATCACACAGATGGTCCTGGAGCTATATCAGCATTGGGCGAAGTGCGAGGCCGAGATCGTCAAGATAGCAAACCTCAAGTTTCTGTCGGCCATATCGCCTTCTGCAGTTTCCCAGCTCGATGTCACCATCGAAAAGACAAAGACCAGCGGCAGCCTGACTCACATAAAGGCTAGTGTCGAGAACGATGGCTTATGCTATTCGAAAATGTCATTGGTAATAATCAACAATAACGCCCTAAACACAATGGAACAGAACAACAAGTTCGACGATATCCGTCCTTACTATTCCGACGAAGTGCCAGCGGCAATGCAACGCATAGCTGAGAGCGATGGTTTCCCGATCGTTGCTTCATACGTCTTTCCCGATCAGGACATCAAGCAGCTGCGTGCCATGGTTGCAGGACTGAAGACCACCGAGGAGTTCCAGTCGAAGGTCATGGCACAGTTCAACGAGCAAGTCATAAAGCGAAGCATCACCGAGTTCACGGTCGAAGGCATGGATAAGTTGCAGAAAGATGTGCCATACCTCTATGTATCCAACCATCGCGACATAGTGCTCGACTCAAGCCTGCTTCAGTATAAGCTGCATACTCACGGCTTCCAGACCACCGAGATAACATTCGGTGCCAATCTGATGAGCACCCCTCTCATCATCGACATAGGCAAATCGAACAAGATGTTCCGCGTGGAGCGTGGCGGCACGCCCAAGGAGTTCTATCGCTGCTCGATGCATCTGTCGGAATACATTCGCCATGTCATCACCGAAAAACATTCCTCGGTGTGGATAGCGCAGCGCAATGGCCGCACCAAGGACGGACGCGACAAGACCGATCAGGGCATAATCAAGATGTTCGGCATGAGCTACACCGACGACAAGATACAGTCGCTCGCCTCGCTCAACATCGTTCCTGTCAGCGTGTCTTACGAATGGGAGTCGTGCGATTATCTCAAGACGTTCGAGCTCTATATCAGCCGCCAGCAGAAATACATCAAGCGGCCTGGCGAAGATGTCACCAGCATCCTCACAGGCATCACCCAACCAAAGGGCAGAGTCCACTTCGAGATCTGTCCGGCCATCACGCGCGAAGAGCTGGCAGCCCTTGACAGCCTCACTGCCAACGAATATCACCAGCAGGTGGCAAGGCTCATCGACCAGCGCATCAACAGCCACTACCGCCTGTGGCCAAACAACTACATCGCTCACGACATGCTCTATGGGCAGACGACCCATCGCGACCGATATACCGAACAAGAGAAGCAGGCATTCATCGAGCACATGGCGGTTCTCGACAGGATGGCTTTGCTCGAGATATATGGCGTCACCGACCTCGATGCTCTTCACGACATCTTCCTCGGCATCTACGCCAATCCGGTTGACCAAAAATAAAGGATAGCAATGCTAATTTGCAACACCAAACTATAATTTTTATACATTTTTCATCAAATAAGCACAGATTGCTTGCAAATTTATGCAGTTTGTGCTTACTTTTTGAAAATTTGCCTATCTTTGCAAACCATAGATAGTGTTAGGTTATTATCATTGAAAAAGGAAATATTATGCACGTATTGAAGTTCGGAGGCACATCAGTTGGGTCTATCCGTAGTATCAAGAATGTCAAGCAAATTGTAGAAGAACGTAAGCAACCTCTCATTGTAGTCGTATCTGCACTTGGCGGCATCACCGATCGTCTCATCTCAACAGCCAACAAGGCCGCTTCGGGCGACGAGTCATATATCGAGGAGTTCCAGTTCATCCAGCAGCGCCACTATGACGTAGTGGAAGGCTTGCTCGACGGTGAGGAACTGACCACAATGAAAATTTTCATTGCGGGAATCCTCGACGAGCTGAAGAATATCTACAATGGTATCTTTCTCATCCGTGAGCTCTCGGCACGCACGTTGTGTACCGTGGTCAGCTATGGCGAACGTATCTCAAGCCGCATCATTGCCACAGTCATCAAGGGTGCCACATGGATCGACAGCCGCGATATCGTCAAGACCACCAAGGACTGGGACAAGAACATCTGCAACTTCGAACAGACCAACCCAAATGTCGTGGCAATGTGGGATAAGGTCAAGGCCGAAAGCCAGTGCCCAATCATCGTGATGGGCGGTTTCATCTCGTCCGACAGCGTCACTGGCGAAGTCACCAACCTTGGTCGCGGCGGTTCAGACTATACTGCTGCCATCGTAGCTGCAGCCCTTCAGGCAGAGATGCTTGAGATATGGACCGATGTCGATGGCTTCATGACAGCCGACCCTCGTGTCATCAACAATGCCTACGTCATCAACCAGCTGTCGTTTGTCGAGGCTATGGAGCTCTGCAACTTCGGTGCAAAGGTCATCTACCCTCCAACAATCTTCCCTGTATATCATAAGAATATACCTATCGTAATCAAGAACACCTTCAACCCTACTGCCCCTGGCACGTTGATCAGTTCCGACACCACTCACGGCGACCGTCAGGTCATCAAGGGTATATCGTCGATCAACGACACCTCGCTCGTCACCGTATCGGGCTTGGGCATGGTGGGCGTAATCGGTGTCAACAAACGCATCTTCTCGACTCTTGCCGACAATGGCATCTCGGTGTTCATCGTGTCACAGGCTTCGTCCGAGAACTCTTCGACCATCGGTGTCAAGAATGCCGACGCCGAACATGCTGTCGAGGTGCTCTCGAAAGAGTTCAAGAAGGAGATGGAGATGGGCGAAATCTCGTCGATCACAGCCGAACACGACCTTGCCACAGTGGCTATCGTGGGCGAGAAGATGAAGCAGACCCCAGGCATCGCGGGCAAGCTCTTCCGCACTCTCGGTCTCAACGGTATCAACGTCATAGCTTGCGCCCAGGGTGCATCCGAGACCAACATCTCGTTTGTCACCACCAAGTCTTCGCTGCGCAAGGCTCTCAACGTCATCCACGACTCATTCTTCCTTTCAGAATATAACGTGCTCAACCTCTTCCTCAGCGGAGTAGGACTTGTGGGCCGTAATCTCATCGAGCAGATCCGCACCCAGCAGGACTACCTTCTCAAGCATAAGAACCTTCAGATCCGCATCGTCGGGATGAGCAATTCGCGCGTCTGCATCTTCGACCGCGAGGGCATCGACCTCAACAACTGGGAGTCACTACTTAAGGCATCGACCGAGAAGTCTTCGCCAGAATTCCTGCGCGACAAGATCATTCAGGAGAATGTGTTCAATGCCGTCTTTGTCGATTGCACAGCTTCGGCCGAAGTGGCAGAGATCTATCATTCTCTCCTCGACCACAACGTCAGCGTGGTTTGCGCCAACAAGGTGGCTGCCAGCGGTGACTACGATAACTACCGTCTCTTGAAGCGCACTGCCCGCAAGCGTGGCGTGAAGTATCTCTTCGAGACCAACGTAGGTGCAGGCCTGCCTATCATCAACACCATCAACAACCTCATCAACTCGGGCGACGAGATCCTCGAGATCGAGGCTGTGGTGAGCGGCACTCTCAACTTCATCTTCAACACTCTCAGCAAGGACATACCTATGAGTAAGGCGATACTCATGGCTCGCGAAGCAGGCTATGCCGAGCCAGACCCACGCCTCGACCTCAACGGCAGCGACGTGATCCGCAAGATAGTGATTCTCAGCCGCGAGTCGGGCTATCGCATCAGCAAGGAAGATGTCGAGAAGCACCTCTTCATCCCCGACAGTTACTTCGAGGGCACGACCGAGCAGTTCTGGGCCACCATCCCTGAGCTCGATGCCCATTTCGAGGAGATGCGCGAGAAGGCTGCTGCAAAGGGTCATCGCTTCCGCTTCGTGGCTTCGCTCTGCAATGGCAAGGCAAAGGTCGAACTCCGAGAAGTCGGTGCCGACCACCCGTTCTACCGTCTCGAAGGCTCGAACAACGTCATCCTCCTGCGCACAGCTCGCTACAAGGAACAGCCTATGGAAATCAAGGGATATGGCGCTGGTGCAGCAGTAACAGCCGCAGGTGTCTTTGCCGACATCATCTCAATCGCCAACATTCGCTGATGGGCAATTATCAACTGTTAATAATTAATTGTCAATGAAATATCTCATTATACTTGCCGACGGTGCTGCCGATGAGCCGCTCGACATCCTTGGTGGCGTCACACCGCTTCAGGCTGCCGACAAGCCCAACATCGACCGCATGGCACGCGAAGGCATCAACGGCCGATTGGCAACAGTGCCCGAAGGCTTCCACCCTGGATCAGAGATTGCTCACCTCGGACTTCTCGGCTACGACGTGGCAAAGGTGTTCGAAGGACGGGGCAGTCTTGAGGCAGCATCGATGAATGTGCAGATCGAGGATGGCGAGGTGGCAATGCGATGCAATGTCATCTGTCTCGATGGCGAGCGTATCAAGAACCATTCGGCAGGCAACATCTCAAACGCCGAAGCTGAGGAGCTCATCCTCTTCCTCAACCGCGAGATGGGTGGTTCATACCTCGACTCTAACGGCAATCCTGTGATTGCACCTGCCAAGGAACTCGATGCAGAAGGCATTCCTACCGTTGCTGCCAATGGCGAGCCTGCCATCGTGCGCTTCTTCCCTGGCGTCAGCTATCGCCACCTGCTCAAGATTCGCGGAGGCAACAAGCACGTCCAGTGCACCCCTCCTCACGACAAGATAGGCAAGCCTTGGTGTGACTACATGCCACAGCCTGCTACCAATAGCGACAACACCCGCATGACTTCGGTCGAGACCAGCGCACTTATCGCTGCCCTCATGCTCAAGTCGATGGAGATTCTGCCACAGCATCCTGTCAATCAGCGCCGTGCTGCCGAAGGCAAGGATATGGCCAACAGTATCTGGCCTTGGTCGTTGGGCTATCGTCCGTCGATGCAGACTCTCCACGAGCTCTTCCCCGACAAGGTCAACAGCGGAGCAGTAATCTCGGCAGTCGATCTCATCTTCGGCATAGGTGTCTATTGCGGATTGAAGAAGGTCGAGGTGCCAGGAGCAACAGGACTGTGGGACACTAACTATGAGGCAAAGGCACAGGCTGCCATCGAAGAACTTCGCAAGAGCGACTTTGTCTTCCTCCACGTCGAAGCAACCGACGAGGCTGGTCACGAGGGCGATGCCAAGCTGAAGAAACGCTGCGTCGAGATGCTCGACCATCGTGCCGTGGGTCCAATCCTCAATGAGGTGACGGAGTGGGACGAACCAGTGCGCGTGGCAATCCTGCCCGACCATCCTACGCCAATCAAGTATCTCACCCACACCAATACACCAGTGCCTTTCGCTATCTGGCAGAACCCTGCAGCCAATGCTCTTGGCAATGGCTTCACTCCCGACAGCGTGCAGACCTTCGACGAAAATGCTTGCTTCAATGGCTCACTCGGACTGCTTGAGAAGGACGAATTCATCAAGGCATTTTTATTTGATTAGGAAGATATGCGAGTAGATGATGAAGAAGTTTAAGAAGATAAAGACAAATGTATTTATAGGAAGATAAATAAGTTTGCCTCAGATAATATCTCTTTCTTTAACTTCCCAAAAAGCAACGACAGTGCGACTATTGTCTTTATCTTCTTTAACTTCTTTATCTCCTTTAACTCCCCAAAAAGTAACTATAGAAAACAGAAAATGAAATACTATTCAACCAACGGTAAAGCCCCAGAGGTGACACTCAGCGAGGCTGTAATCAAGGGTCTTGCGCCCGACAAGGGACTCTATATGCCAGAGCGCATCAAGCCTCTGCCACAGTCATTCTTCGACAACATCGAGAATCTCTCGCTTCAGGAGATTGCCTTCGAGGTTGCCAAGTGCTTCTTTGGCGAAGACATCCCAGAAGCCGACCTCAAGCACATCGTATATGACACCTTGCAGTTCGACATTCCGCTTGTCAAGATAACCGACAGGATCTATAGTCTTGAGATCTATCACGGACCTACAGCTGCGTTCAAGGATGTCGGCGCACGTTTCATGGCTCGTCTTCTCTCCTACTTCGTCAAGCAGCAGGGCACCGACAAGGAGGTGCATGTGCTCGTTGCCACATCGGGCGACACAGGCAGTGCCGTTGCCAATGGCTTCCTCGGTGTTCCTGGCATCAAGGTGTGCGTGCTCTATCCGAAGGGCAAGGTAAGCGAGATTCAGGAGAAGCAGTTCACTACCCTCGGCCAGAACATCACCGCTCTTGAGGTCGATGGAGTGTTCGACGACTGCCAGCGTCTTGTCAAGGAGGCATTCATGGACGAGGAACTCAACAGCAAGTATTTCCTCACAAGCGCCAACTCGATCAATGTAGCACGCTTCCTCCCACAGTCGTTCTACTACTTCTATGCCTACGCTCAGTTCAAGAAGCAGAACCCAGGCAAGCAGCCAGTGATATGCGTTCCTTCGGGCAACTTCGGCAATATCTGCTCAGGACTCTTCGGCTACAAGATGGGACTTCCGGTGAAGCGCTTCATCGCAGCCAACAACCGCAACGACATCTTCTACAACTACCTCCAGACAGGAGTCTATGAGCCAAAGGCAAGCGTCCAGACCATCGCCAATGCCATGGACGTGGGCGACCCATCGAACTTCGCTCGCATCTACGACCTCTATGGCAAGAGCCACGAGGCCATCACCCGCGACATCAGCGGAGCCACCTATACTGACGCTCAGATACGCGACACCATGAGCCGCTGCAAGGCAGAGACAGGCTATATACTCGACCCTCACGGAGCTTGCGGCTATCAGGCACTCACCGATCTTCTTGGCGATGACGAGCAGGGTATCTTCCTTGAGACTGCCCATCCTGCCAAGTTCAAGGACGTGGTTGAACCAGTCATCGGCGAGAAAGTCGTCATTCCTGAGACACTGCAGCGTTTCATGAACGGCACCAAGCAGTCATTGCCAATGACCAAGCAGTTTGCCGATTTCAAGAACTTCATAATTGCTAATTTTTAGTGGCTAAAAGAGATATATCCAAAGCCGAGATGTTCAATACCATCTCCCATCTTGTTGGTCTATGCCTCACCGTGTCGATGACATGGGTCATCCTGTGGCTGGGCTATAGCAAGAACTGGGAGATGGCATTTGGTGCTACCTTCTTCACCGTGGGCATGGTGCTGATGTATGTCGCCTCGTCGCTCTATCACTTCTGGGCACCCGACACCAAGGGCAAGCGCGTGCTCCGACTGCTCGACCACTTGAGCATCTATCTGCTCATCGCTTGCAGCTACACCCCCGTCTGCATGGAACTGGTCGAAAATGACCTCTATGTTCAAGGATGGGTTGCCTTCGGCGTGATATGGCTCATCGCCATCATGGGCATCTTCTACAAGATCTTTTTCTGGCACAAGTTCCCTCAGCTTTCTCTCATTCTGTATCTCCTGCTCGGCTGGTCGGTGCTCTTTTTCATCGAGCCAGTGCGCCATTGCATCTCATCACTTGCCATCATCTTCATCCTTTGCGAAGGCATAGCCTACACCTCAGGCACCTATTTCTTTATCAACGACCACAAGCACATCTACTACCACGGCTATTGGCACATCTTCGTCATCCTCGGCACCCTTTTCCACTGGGCAGCCGTGTTTGTCATGACATTGACCTAATCACTTTTTGTTTATTACTGTCCTCATCTTTCCGTCTTCCGTCCGGACGATATTGCAGCCTTGACCGATGGCATTGCGTCTGATTCCCGACACATCATAGACATCGGTGATTTCAGAAGCAGCATCATCATCAGTGACTTGCTCGATGCCATTGGCCTGTCCGATTTCAGCAGTAATAGAGACACTGGTGGCATTAGGCATGGTGATGGCAAGAGTGGTGCCAGTTACTTTTTTGGTTGACGATTCGCCCGTCGACGAGACCTCGGTGATGGTCCAGCCTGTGACGTTCTCGCCAGTGAGGGAGATGCTGCGGCCAGCGAAGAATCGACCGTCGAACTTGGCACGAGTGAGCCTGACATCATTGAACGACACGGCAATGCGGCTCAAGTCGGCTGAAGAGAGCGACTGGTTGATGGTCAGCTTCACAGGCATTCCCACCTTGTAATAGTCGTTGATGTGCTTGTAGAAATAGGTCGGACGGTTCTTGAGCCAGGTCTTCGCATTGGCAAGCTCATTGTTGTAGTTAGGCCACCACTCGTTATACAGCTTGCGGTGTATAGGATACTCGTTGCGAATCAGATTGTACATCGGCTCCCATATCTCCCAAGTGCGGTCGAAGTTCATGAAATCGCCCATATAGATGGCGCAACGGTCGATGAACTCACGACTGAAGCGCTCATCCTCCATCAGTCGGCGGAACAGGCGCGTGTGCTCATACCTGTTGGCCCAGGCATTTTCTTTGTCATAGTTAGGGTCATACAGCCACTTGATGGTATTGTAGCTCACACTGCGTCCATAGAGACCCAATCCGAAGTCGGTATCCTTGACAATGACACGCCATCGACCGCCCTCTGCCTGCGGCTTCCACCACACTATATTGTTGCCAGGGAAGTCGAGATTGCAGAAGAAGAGATTGAGTATCATGACATTCATAAACTCCCTGACGTCCATTATCTTGTCGTATTCCTCATAGCTGTGGCCATGAGCCTGATAGAAATCCACGAAAGCCTGCCACTCGTCATAGTCGCCTTCCTTCAGTTCATTCCAGTTTTCGACCATGTCGATGTCTTCGAGACCGTCGTAGTTGGTATAGATATTGTCCTCGTTGCTTCGCTCGCGAATATTGAGAATTCCCTTGTATTGGCCGTTGAGGAAGAAGATTGCAGGACGCCATGCTTGCCAGTCGATATCGACATTCTCGGCCATGATGCGCTGTATCACTGCATCGCGCATATATAGATAGTCGAAGTCGTTGCCCGCATTGCGCATCATGACCGACTTGAAGTCGGTGCTGCCAGGACGCTGGTCGGGGAAGAACTCATAGCTGAACCGCTTCTCGCCGAAACGCTTGTTGGCATAGAAGCCCATCGACTTGAGGGCAAAGCTGCGAGTAGCGCCACCCGTGACGCGTGTCTCGCACAGCTGGTTGAGCTTGCTCTCCTCTCCCATCGTCTCAAACAGCTCATAGTTGACTGGTCGGCGCCAGTTGTGTTTGTAGTTTTCTGTGCCGTCAAACGATTTTGAGTCAGAGAAGATACCGATCTTGCTATCAGTGAAATACTTCTTGTCGGAAACGACCGACACGACCGCCAGGTCAGGCTTTCTGCCAAGCATGATATACGACTGGGTGAGCGAGCGAGGCGACAGATAACCATCGCAGAAGAGCTTGGCGCGTACCACCTTGGTCGATGAGAAAGTGATTGGTGCCGTGTATTTCGCACTTGACTGAGTTGGCTCCGTACCGTCGGTCGTGTATCGTATCTCTGTGCCTTCAGGCGAATCATCGGGCAACGACAGTTCGAGGCTTATCGACTTCGACTTTTCACTATAGACCATGCCAGGGACGCTGAACACCGGATTGCCGAGAATCTTGCTGTATGTCTCGCCGCAGTTTTCGGCCTTTGGAGTCGGCACAGCCATGTAGCCCCACGAGCTTGCGCCATCTGAGGTTCGTCCGTAAGCAATATTTGGTGCAGGCTGTTTCTTCAGCCCCGAAGGTATGCTATCGGCAATTTCGCCATTGCGGAACAGATAGATGGCGCAGTCCTTGCCCGACTCCAGGCGGAACGAAGTGTGCCACGATTTCTCCTCCTTGTCGCAATACACCAGCGCATAACCCTTGGCATTGAGAGTCTGCTTCGGCAGCTTATAGGCCTTGCTTGCCTTGCGCGATGTGCCGATACTGAACTCCGACATATTGACAGGAGCCGAACCGGCATTGTACAACTCAACCCACGAATCGGGGAAGTCATTCAGATCGTCCATGATGCAATCGATATTCGACTGCATGAATTCATTGATCACAACCTGCGCATTGGTGATTGATACACACATGACCGATACTGCCAAACAAGAGAAGAGCTTTTTCATTATTATGAGAGTATAGTATTTAATTATAGGTAATGAGTTAATGCAAGCAAGAAAGCACAATGAGAGATTTCAGCGACCAAACTAAAAGACTCATATATACTATGCAATGCACAAAGTTACATAATTTCTCCCATAAACAAGTACTTTTTCCAAATAAAGTGACTCAAACACCTCAATGGTTGCAATTTTGGAGGAAATATGGGCAAAAATAGCAATTTGAGTTTGACGATTTGTCTAAGCCTAAAAGTTTACAAACGTCGATTGATGTTCGTGTTGAATAATAGGCTTTAATTTGCATTTTCAAAATCAACTTTTAGAGTTTACAAACTACTAGGAAATTCAACAGAATAGACAGAAAAAGGAATCCCAGCATATTTCTATTGATATGCTGGGATATGTTGTGTTATATGATCAGTTCTTCTTCATGTAGTAAACCACGTGGTGGCGGTTGAGCTTCGGGTCGCGACGGCACGAGACGTGGATCCAGAAGTCGAGGTGATTGGAGGTTTCGAGGATGAGCTGATCGTAGTCGGTGTTGTACTTGAGGAAGTCGAACCACTTGCGAGCCACATCCATGTCGGTGTGACGCTCTCCGTCATGCCACTTGAAGGAAGTGACAGGCAGACGGATATCAGCAGCTTCACCGAACTTGTGCTGCGAGTTCTTGCTG
>SFEH01000059.1 GCA_004557315.1 Bacteroidales bacterium | reverse complement strand
GAGGTGTGCCAGATGGTGCAGAACGACAAGAAATGTGTGATAATCGGTTCGGGTGGCAACATCAACAAGCTTTATCGCTTGGTGCCAAAGAAGTCTAAACTGAAGGATCGCATCACCTTGGCACAGCTCGAGAAGCTTTATGCACAGCTGTCTTCGCTCAGCGTCGAGGAGCGAATGCGTGAGTTTGACCTTCGTCCCGACCGTGCCGATGTCATCGTCCCTGCAGCAAAGATCTTCATCTCGATAGCACGCGCCATCGGTGCTGAAGAAATCGCAGTGCCCACCATCGGATTGACCGACGGCATCATAAACGATCTGGCGCTTAAACAATTTTCATAAAATAATACCTTTTTCTTGAGTCGGTGACAGCCTCTGGCAGTTACCGACTTGTTACATTTTCATGTGTAATAACATTGTATTGTTGTCGTAATAAATCCGTAATGACAGTGACATAACTTTGCAGCGTCAATCGTGGAGATAACCAAGATTCCTGATTGATGGTATTATATGGTTATGGATAAAGATAAGAATCTTGACAGATTAGTTAAACTACTTTTTGTTCTTTCTCTCCTTTCTTTGCTGAGCATTGCTCAGGCTTTTGCTGGTATCATAAAGGGAAAGGTTGTAGATGCAGAAACAGGAGAAACGCTGATAAATGCTACGATAACTTATGCCGAAGGTAAAGGCGTTTCAACTGATATTGATGGTATGTATTCCCTGGATATCCCTAATGGCAAACGCACTCTCACCATACGCTATATCGGGTATAAGACCATCGTCCGTGAGGTTGTTGTAAAGAATGGGGTTGAGGTGATGGATTTTGCACTCGAAGCCGACAATGCAACACTTCAGGACGTGACTGTTCTGGGCGAGACACGACAGAACACCGAGTTTGCCATCGTGCGCGAACAGCAACAGGCTCATGTGTCGATGGTGAGCGTGTCTGACCAGCTCATACGCCGTACACAGGACAAGGACGCATCGGAGGTGATACGCCGCATTCCGGGTGTCAGCATCATTGACGAGAAGTTTGTGATGGTGCGAGGCTTGTCGCAGCGTTATAACAATGTGTGGATGAATGGTGCTGCCGTGGCATCGAGCGAGGCTGACCAGCGAGCTTTCTCGTTCGATATTATCCCTTCTTCTCAGATCGATAACATGAAGGTGGTGAAATCGGCCGCTCCTGAATATCCTGCCGACTTCACAGGTGGCTTCATTATGCTCAATACCAAGGATGTTCCTTTACAGAACTCATGGAGTGTCAGCGTGGGTGGCAACTACAATACCGAGACACACTTCAAGGATCATATCTATTATGAGGGTGGTGCGACCGACTTCCTCGGTTTTGACGATGGCACCCGTGGCCTGAACAATGGCATCCACACCGAACTGAAGCCGCAGGGCAATGGCTATTCGCTCACCAAAAATGGCTTGAACAACGACTGGAAGGTAAGTGCCCGCAAGCCTGTGGCCGACATGAATCTGTCGGCAAGCGTGGCTCAGCGATGGAATACTGCTTCGGGTCAGACCTTTGGCTTCAATGGAAGCATCAATTACAGCAATGCTTTCCGGACGATGACCAACAGTGCCAACAACCTTTTCGGAGCATACGATGTGACTCACGACAAGTCGAGCTATCTGCGCCGTGCCATCGACGATCAGTATAGCAACAACGTGCGTATGGGTGCAATGCTCGGCTTGGTATGGCTCTCGCCCGACAATAGCCAAAGCATCAGGATGAAGCACATCTTCAACCTCCTCAGCAAGGATCGCTATACCTATCGTAAGGGCTATGATGCTCAGAGCGACTATATGGAACAGGCAGAATACTATTTCCAGAGCCGTATGACTTATAACCTCGGTCTTTCTGGCAAGCACAATCTTGGTGATGATGATTTGATCGACTGGAATCTCGGATATGTCTTTGCCAACCGCAACCTGCCTGACCGCCGCCGATACACTGTCTTCGGACAGGAAGATGGCTCCCTCGAGGTGGAGAACCTCAACGACATCAACCGTGAGTTCTCGCTCCTGAAGGAACATATCTTCTCTGCTGGCCTCAACTGGAAGCACGAGTTCAACGTCAACGACTGGCAGCCTTCGCTCAAAGTCGGTGGATATGGCGAATACCGCACCCGCAAGTACGATACCCGCTTCTTCACCTATGCATGGCCAAGCGGCCAGCTTCCACAGGACATGCGCGACCTCGATGTGCCGACTCAGCTTCTTGTCGATAGCAACTATGGCAACAATGGTCTCTACCTGCTCGAACAGGTCGATTGGAGCAACAACTATGAGGCAAACGGAACCCTCGGAAGTGGCTACGTCTCGTTGCTCCTCCCATTCTTCGACTCACGTCTTGAAGCCTACGGAGGTGTGCGCTTTGAGTCATCGCACACAGAGCTCATTTCGCATACACGTCGTCAGGAGTATTCTCCGCTTTCGACCAAATACGACTACAACGATCTCTTTCCTTCGGTCAACCTCACATATCATCTGACCAAGGATCAGCAGCTGCGCCTCGCCTATGGCCGCACAACCAACCGTCCTGAGTTCCGCGAACTCTCGACAAGCGTCTATTACGACTTCGACCTCGCCTCAAATGTCCAGGGTAATCATAATCTGCTACCTGCCTATATCGACAATGTGGATTTCGGATGGGAGTGGTATCCTAATTCGGGTGAAGTGATCAGCCTCTCGGCTTTTTATAAGCATTTCCGCAATCCAATCGAGTGGACATATACAGTGGCAGGAGGCACCGACCTCATCTATTCATATATGAATGCCGAAGGAGCCAACAACTATGGCGTAGAGCTTGAAGTGCGCAAGCAGCTCGACTTCATCAGCTTGCCTCAGTTGTCGGTATCGCTCAACGCTTCGTGGATCAAGTCGAGCGTCACCTTCCCCGAAGGCAGCCGCGAGCAGGATCGCCCAATGCAGGGGCAGTCGCCTTATCTGGTCAACGTGGGTTTGTTCTACAACAGCGACTTAGGCAATCATACCGAGTCATGGAAGAAAGGCTGGACAGGTGCCTTGCTCTACAACACCATCGGCAAGCGCATCATAGGTGTCGGACGAAGCGTGGGTAGTGGCGAAACCGAAGTCCGAGTGCCCGATAGTTACGAGATGCCGCGTCATCAGGTCGATATGAACATCGGAAAGTCGTTCGGCAGACTCGACATCCGCTTGGCTTTGCGCGACATCCTTGGTCAGAAGGTGCAGTTCAAGCAGTTTGAGAATACCGCCAATGGCAAGATCGAACAAGTGACTCGCTCTTATAAGCCAGGCCGCAACATTTCTCTCTCATTGACATATAAACTTTGATATTAGATTGATAATAACCCAATTAGTGTATAAGGTGTTTATACCGTTTTCTTAAACATTATTCAAAATGAAGACAAAAAGTTTTCTTTCAGTGGCACTTCTTGCCACAGCAGTAAGCATGGCTTTTACAGCATGCAGCAGTAGTGACGACGACGATCCTGTCAATGGTGGCAACGACAATCAGCCATACGTCTGGGGCACCGATGGCAGCATCAAGACCTGCGACCACCTTCTCTTCACAGCCAATGGCGAGGAAGATGCCAATGGAACAATGATTGGCAATGGCGACAAGGAGTTCATCTTCAAGGGCGTGCAGACTCTCAAGAAGGGTACATATACAATGCGTGGATGGATCTATGTAGCTGAGGGCTCTGAGCTCACCATCGAGCCAGGTACCATCATCAAGGGCGAGAAGGAATCGGCTGCTTCGCTCATTGTAGAGCCAGGTGGCAAGCTCATCGCCCAGGGTTCGGCTTCTGAGCCTATCGTGTTTACTTCAGCACAGAGCAAGGGCAATCGCAAGCCGGGCGACTGGGGTGGTCTCATCATCTGTGGACGTGGCTCCAACAACAAGGGTGTGCTTGGTCAGCAGATCGAGGGAGGTCCTCGTACCAAGCATGGAGGCAACGATGCCGCCGATAACAGTGGCGTTTTGAGCTATGTGCGTGTTGAGTTCGCTGGCTATCCTTTCCAGAAGGACAAGGAGATCAATGGTATTACCTTCGGTAGCGTAGGCAGTGGCACTCAGGTCGATCACGTTCAGGTTAGCTACACCAACGATGACTCGTTCGAGTGGTTTGGCGGTAATGTCAACTGCCGTTACCTGGTTGCTTACAATGGCTGGGACGATGAGTTCGACACCGACAATGGCTTCAGTGGCAAGGTTCAGTTTGCTCTCTCAATTCGTGACCCACGCCTTGCCGATACTTCTCAGTCAAATGGCTTTGAGAGCGACAACGATGCCGATGGCTCACTCACAGAGCCTTTCACATCAGCAGTTTTCTCAAATGTGACTTTCGTTGGTCCAATAGGCAGAGACGGCTTTGAGAATACTCCTGACTACATCAATGGCGGTTCGGTATTCCCACAGAACGGCTCAGCTCTCGGCAAGTTCCAGTCGGCTATGCATATCCGTCGCAGCAGCCACCTCGCTTGCTTCAACTCAGTGGCTGTAGGCTATCCTATCGGCTTGATCATCGATGCAGAGAAGGGTGGTACTCAGGAATATGCCAAGGCAGGTAACCTCAAGCTTCAGAACATCTTCTTTGCAGGCATGGACATTACTGGCAGCGATGCCAACAAGCGCTATGTCGATGACCTCTATGATGCAGTAGGCAAGGCAGAGATTGATGCTTCGCAGGAGTCTTATAGCTCAACTTTCTTCAAGGCACAGCCAGGCAACCGCCTTTTCTCTCAGGCTTCAGAGCTTAAGCTCACAGCCAAGGCAGGTCTTGCTGGCGCAGCTGATGTCGAGATGGTTCCTGCTTCTGATTCTCCTTTGCTCAATGCAGCAAGCTTCACCGATGCTTCGCTCTCTACTTGGTTCGACAAAGTCAGCTACATCGGAGCTCTTGGCAGCAATGACAGCTGGCTCGATGGCTGGACAGAGTTCGACCCTCAGAATGCCAACTATTGATGCTTTATTCTTTTCTTATCAGATATTCATGTGTTTATGTGACAATCCTGCCAATCTGCAGGGTTGTTACATTTTTTTCTCAACAAAATATAAAAGTCGCTAGAAAAATGACATCAACTATTGCGAAAGTCGTTAAGAAAACCTCTTGTTCTGTCTTTATCTTATGGCTTATTCATTACCATTTATATTTATCTCCAAATATACATCAACTATTGTGCTTGCAAAAATACACAGATTATTTTTCAATTCCAAAAAATAATGTCATTACTTATGTTGCTGCCATTTATTCTTCAAATTAGTTTCAAAATACTTGCAATTTCAGAAATAATGTTATAACTTTGCAACGTGATTGTGGGCTTATCACTCCTGCAACAGGCTTGAAACCATGGGTACATATATTAACAAAGGCAATAATGTATTCCGTGACATCGTCTCACACGAGTATGTTGACAAGACATCGCTGATACCATTGATAAATGCGACACTCAACTCTGAGCGCCGCTACAGTTGCGTCACACGCTGCCGTCGCTTTGGCAAGTCGATGGCAGCGAAGATGCTGTGTGCCTACTATGACAAGTCGTGCGACTCACGTGAGCTGTTTGTCGGTCTTAAGGCAGAGAGAGACAAGTCGTTCGAGACATACCTCAACCGCTACAGCGTGATATATCTCGATGTTACTTCGTTCACAGCACGGCCTGAATTGCGAAAGAACATAGTCAGGAATATTCAGGAAGAGATAATTTATGAACTGAAGGAGGCTTTCCCAGATGTGAAATACAAGGAAAACTCCGACCTTATGATGATACCGCGTCGCAATGTCAGCAAGCCAGCATTGGTCATCGAGCTGAAGTTCAATCATTCTGCCGATACAGCCATCGACCAGATTAAACAAAAGAATTACCCTGCGCAGATTGCAGAATACACTGGCGACATTCTTCTCGTGGGCATCAGCTACGACAAGGAGTCGAAGCAGCACACCTGCAGGATTGAGAGGTCAACGAAACTTTGACGTTTTGCAGTTTTGCAAAAAAATCATTCTGGCAAACTACGGAACTATACTGGTGGTCGATGACAATACATCGGTCTTTACGACATTGGAGATATGTATTGATGGTGTGTTTGAAAGGTTTCTCACCCTCACCGATCCAAAGAACATCCTGCTGACGCTTGAGCAGGAGGAGGTCGATGTGATATTGCTCGACATGAATTCAGCTTTTGTTTTGATTCACAAAGTCGGTAGGCGACAAGCCATATTCTGCACGGAAGCAGTCGCGGAAATAGTTTGGCGTGCCAAAGCCAGCAAGATAGGCTGTCTCAGTGACATTGTGCTTGCCATTGAGCAGAAGTTCGCGGGCAAATCTCAGACGGCTGTTGCGGATATATTCGTTGGGCGAAAGCGAAGTCAGTCCCTTGACCTTGCGATAGAGCGATGACGATGACATGCCTAACTGATCGGTCAGGAAGGCGATGTTGAGATTGCCCGAGGCAATATTGTCGGCAATGATCTTGTCAAGTTTTTCAATGAAGCGGCTGTCGAGTTTCGAAAGCTCCGGCACATCGGTCGCTACAGGTTGAGGAGCGGCATTGCCCTGATCGGCAGTCAGCCGTTTAGCCAGCAATCGTCGTGTAGCCAGAATATTGTTCAGGCGACTGCGCAGCAGCTTGGCACTGAAAGGCTTGGTGAGATAACTGTCGGCACCAACGTCATAGCCCTTTTCCTTGTCTTCGAGAGTTTCCTTGGCAGTCAGCAGCACCACAGGTATATGAGAGGTCTGGATGTCTGACTTCAGCTGCCGGCACATTTCTATGCCATCCATCACAGGCATCATGATGTCGGAAACGATGATGTCGGGAATGCGCGTCTGTGCGATGTCGAGACCTCTCTTTCCGTCAGGAGCATCAAGCACCTCATAATCATCGGCAAACGAGTCGATGACATATTGCCGTATGTCAGCATTGTCCTCGACGATAAGCAGGACAGGGAGTCCTGCCGTCTCTTCTTCTTTCGATTCGGCATGGGTCGGATGGATAAGGGCAGGGTCTTCGGTCTTGACCATAGTCTCATCCTTGTGGAGAGCTTCAGGATAGGTCTCATCGATGTTCAGCACGAACGAGAACGTCGAGCCCTTGCCTTCCTTACTCTCGCAGCGGAGATTGGTATGATGCAGCTTGGCCATATAATATGACAAGGCAAGTCCAATGCCTGTGCCCGAAGCCTGATGAGCACCATGAGCCTGATAGTATTGCTCGAAGATATGAGGCAGAGCATTGTCGGCGATACCGTAGCCAGTGTCGCTCACGCTTACAACCATCTGTCGGCTGTCGGTCAGCAGCTCAAGGCTCAATGTCACCGTTCCTTTCGGAGTATATTTGAGCGCATTCGACAAGAGGTTTTGCAGGATGATGGTGATGGCTTCAGAATCGAAATAGAGCGTAGGCAGGGCTGTGGCAGGAGTCTGGATGATGACTTCGACTTCTGGGTTGTTGTTCAGTTCCTTGAAGTTCAATCCTATCTCGGTGACCAGCTTGCACAAGTCTTCGCGTGCCACCGCCAGCCTGCGGTTCCGCGTTTCGGACTTGCGGAACTCCAGAATCTTGTTGACCAGGTCGAGCAGGCGCTGGGCACTGTCGCGGATGGTCTGCACATGATGCTTCAGCGACTGTGGCAGTCGGGTGTCGGCCACAAGGTCTTCGAGAGGGCCAAGGATCAGCGTGAGAGGCGTGCGCAGTTCATGGGTGACGTTGGTATAGAATCGCGAGCGCTCGTTGTTGAGCTCTTGCATGGCGATACGCTGCTGACGCTCATGACGAAGGTGGCTCTGCAGGTAGAGATGCCTGCGGTATTGGCGCATGAAATACACGACAATAAGAATGAGCGTTATGCTATAAATGAGCTTTGCCCACCAGCTCCACCACGGAGAAGGCGGAACATCGATACACATCCTTGCAATGTTCGATTCGTCCCATTCGCCGCCATGCAATCGTGCTTTGACCATGAGCTCGTAGCTTCCGGCAGGCAGACCGGTGAATATGACATAGTCATCGTCCTTGGTGGTGTGCCACTGTCCGTCCAGTCCTTTCATCATATAGGCATAATCCACCATTTCGCGTTGAGAATAGTCGGACACCGAGAAAGTGGCGGTGTAATAGCCGTTTTCGCCCTCAAAGTTATCAATCTTTATGGGCGAGACCTTGATGTTCAGGTCGGTGAAACGAGGGTTGAAGTAGCAGATACCATTGGTCGAAGCAAAATATAGAGTGCCGTCAGAAGTGCGGCATGCGGCCTTCTCGGTATAACCACCTTTCGGCAAGCCGTAGTGATAGTCAAATGCCGTGAACTGCTTGCGGTAATCGTCCCAGCGTAGCATCTGAGTATGAGTGGAAATCCAGATGCGTCCCTGCTTGTCCTGTTGCAGGGCTCGCATGTTGTTGGTTGGGATGCCTCGATGATAGTAATAACATTGCCAAGGCTGCTCACTTTCATCATTGGTCAAAGATCCTAAAGGGTTGGACACGCGTACCAGTCCCTCGCGAGTGGCAACCCATGTGATGTTGCCTTGGGCATCGGGTAATATCTGGTTGATTTCGTTGGTTGGGAAGCCGTATTGATAAGAAAGCTGGCGCAGGAGCTTGTTGTCAGAGTCGAAGATGTAAATGCCCGAGCCGAACGTGCCAACCCAGAGTCGTCCTTCCCTGTCCTGATGCAAGGCAAAGATGATTGGTATGGACAACTGTCGGTCGATGTCAGAGACTTTTTTGGCATGGTCGCCCATCGAGTCATCATAGGCATACAATCCTTTTTCCGAACCTATCATCATAGTTCCGTCGGCAAGTTCGCAGAAGCAGTGGACATCCAGATACTCCTCGTCAAGATGTATGAACCTGAACTGCTCGGTTTCTGGGTCAAAGATGATCGGGCCTACATCATCCACGCCAATCCATACACGTCCACGACTGTCGCACTCAAGAATGAATATCTTGGCGATGGAACGCGGCAGATATGGCAGGATGTCCCACGATTTGACCACCTTCCCATACTTGCAGCAGAAAAGCATGGTGCCTGCACCTGCCCAGACATTGTCTTGAAGGTCGGAGTCCAATCCCCATGTGCCGAGCAATGGCGTCTGTCGGGTGCCATTCCCTTCTTCTTCCGATTTGGTGATCATGCCGAAAGGCAAGGAAATGTGACTTATCATATCCACACCACCTCCGTAATAGGCAATCCACACATTGCCGTATGAGTCCTGTGCAATGCGGCGCGGATAGTAAGAATTGAGCTGGCTGTTCTCTGGTGTCATCGAACGGAACTTCAGGTTATGCGGACGCTGGTCAGCAAAATCTGATAGGTCGATGCTTGTGATGCCTCCAGGTTCAGATGCCAGCCAGAGTTCGTTCTCATTGACTATATGCATGCCATGAATGTTGTCGATGTGCGATGACACATCAAACCCATTCTCCTTGTTGCAATGCAGGAAGGAACAGGTCAGCGGATTGTAGATTGCAACACCGTGGTTAGTTCCGACCCACAGATTGCCATAACGGTCGATAATCATGGCACGAACCATTGGACCCGGCAGGCTCGTTTTGTCATCAGGGTCATAAGGCAGGAACTTATATGTGCGTTGTTCAAGATCTATTATCCCGAATCCGTTGGAATAGCCTATATATAAATGTCCGGCTGCGTCATCGATTATGCATCTTTTCTTCTGGCCGTAAGGACCTACCCCGATAAAGTCCAAGTCCCAGTATTCGTGGGTCTTTGTGTCATAGTGGCGGATGAGCCCTTGAGCCTCGTTGCCAATCCAAATGCCACCGTCGGCAGCCTTGGCAATGCATGAGATATTGCCGTCGCCAATCTTGTCTGGATAAGGGTGAGACTGTATTTCCATGGTCTGGCAATCCATTATCGAAACGCGACCTCTATGATAGATGATCCATAGCTGATCATCGGGTTCATGATAGTAAAGATCGACAATCTCATTTGCCTTCAATTCTGAATTGTAGGTCAGAAAAGCCTTGCAGCCATCGGGCATGATACGGTTCAAGCCCATCTCCGAGCCGCACCACACGGCACCATGCTTGTCGATGACCATGGTGGTGAAGAAACCGTTCGACAGACCTTGTTCGATGTCGATATGATGCACGACACCCATCGCCAAAACAGGCAATACATATAGGAATAGAACAAATAGAGATAGTAGCCGTTTCATTGCTCATTCATAAGAAAAACTGATGCAAAGATTCGAATTTTTTCGCTTGATAGCAAGAAAAATCGTGCAAAATGGCACAAAAAATCGATTATTATGACCGAAAATCGTTCGTCTGACCAAATATTGGTGGTTTATGAACGAATCATGGTAGCGTTATTGTAAAATAAGTCCCTATCTTTGCACACAAGAAAACGTAATGTACCAACCAATTTCGATGGCTGCTATGTTGAGTTGTTCTAAGTATGTGTTAAGAGTAAAATATTAGCAGAATAGAATTTCTATTTATCAAACAAAATTTATCAACATCTTTATTTATCAACATCTTTCTAAATTCTAAATCCAGAGAGAAGGGGATGCGACATCCCCTTCTTGCTTTTTAAATATTGGCTTTGCCTGTTCAGCAAGAGTTTCGTGTCGAGTTGTTACAATCCTGTTACATTATTGGATTGTAACATCATTGTATTGTGATTGTAACATTTCCGTAACAGAGTTGCCGTAACTTTGCATCGAAAAATCGGACAGCCAAGCGGCGTAAAATATCTCAAAAATTACAATATCAATCTTAATCCTTTTCAATAAAATGAGTACATTTTATTTGATAATCGTTGTCTTTCTCATCGTTCTGGCCGTCTTCGATCTTGTGGTCGGAGTGAGCAACGATGCAGTCAACTTTCTAAATTCTGCCATTGGTGCCAAGGTGGCGAAGTTCCGTACCATAGTCACCATTGCCGCTATCGGTGTTTTTGCTGGAGCAGCAATGAGCAATGGCATGATGGACGTGGCTCGACATGGTATCATGATGCCTGAGTATTTCTCGTTCAACGATGTGATGTGTGTGTTCCTTGCCGTAATGGTGACCGATGTCATCCTGCTCGACATCTTCAATACCCTTGGCATGCCGACATCGACTACCGTGAGCATGGTGTTTGAGTTGCTCGGTGGTGCTTTCGCCATTGCGCTCATAAAGATTCTCAGCGGAACAGTCGGAGCTGATGGCGTGGCTCTCTCTCTTGGAGATCTGCTTAATACTGAGAAGGCACTCAGCGTGATCCTCGGTATCTTCCTCAGTGTCGCCATTGCCTTTGTTTTCGGTCTGCTAGTCCAGTGGATTGCGCGTATGGTCTTTTCGTTTACCTATCGTGTCAATGGCACATCGACAAGCATCGATAATCTCAAGGCTTCAAAGTCTCATGGTCTCTTCGGCTCATCTGTCAAGATAGGCATTTTTGCTGGCATTGCTGTTACCAGCATCATCTGGTTCCTTCTCATCAACGGTCTGAAAGGCTCGAGCTTCATGACACCTGAGCTTAAGACACTGATCAACGACAATACATGGCTCATTCTTGGAGGAGGTTTCCTGTTCTTCTCGATATTGATGATTCTGTTGAGCGCATTGAAGCTCCCTGTCCTGAAGTTTGTGGTCCTGCTCGGCACCTTTGCACTTGCCATGGCATTTGCGGGCAACGACCTTGTCAACTTTGTGGGTGTGCCTCTCACAGGTCTCGATGCCTACAACGACTATATGGCCAATGGCAATGGCAATGCCTCGGGCTTCCTGATGACATCGCTCATGGGTTCGGCACAGACTCCGGCAATCTTCCTTATCATTGCAGGTGTGGTCATGGTGCTTTCACTTGTATTCTCCAAGAAGGCTCAGAATGTAGTTCGCACCTCGGTCGATCTCTCACGCCAGGATGAGGGCGACGAGATGTTCGGCTCTAGTGGCATTGCTCGTGTCCTTGTGCGCCAGTGTCAGAAAGTCTCGACGTTTGTCTCAGACTTTATTCCGAAACCTGTTGCACAATGGGTAGATTCGCGTTTCAATGCCGATTCTGCAGTTCTTGCTCCAGGTGCTGCTTTCGACCAGATCCGTGCTTCGGTCAATCTTGTGCTTGCAGGTCTGCTTGTTGCCTTCGGTACAAGCATGAAGCTGCCACTTTCTACCACCTATGTCACTTTCATGGTGGCAATGGGTACGAGTCTTGCCGACCGTGCGTGGAGCCGTGAGAGTGCAGTCTTCCGCATCACAGGCGTTTTGAGCGTGATAGGCGGATGGTTCATCACAGCAGGTGCAGCCTTTGTGGTCTGCTATCTCATGACCAACCTGATGTTCTTTGGCTCATTCATCGCCATGGGACTTGCCATTGTCCTTGCTATCTTCCTCCTTGTGCGCAGCAACATCAAGTTCTCAGCCCAGAAGGAAGAGCCAGCAACCGACCGTCTGTTCAAGCATCTTCTTTCTACCAAAGACAAGAACCTGCGCTGGGATCTTCTCAAGCAGCATGTGGCTCTTGGCTGTACGGAGCAGATTAAATTCGTCATCTCGACCTACGAGAAGATTACCGATGCTTTCCTTCAGGAAGAATACCGTCCGCTGCGTCATGCGACCCACGAGATTGAGACAGCACGCAAGCAGCTCAAGCGTCAGCGTCGCCGCGAAATCATAGGCTTGCGCAAGATTGATCCGATGATCGCTCTTGAAAAGAATACATGGTACTTCCTTTCGAGCGATGCCATCGAGCAACTGCTCTACTGCATGAAGCGTATCAACGACCCATGCCGTGAGCATGTAGGCAATAACTTCTCGCCTGTGTCATACGAGCTGACTAGCACCTTCCTCGGCTATCAGAAGCAGGTGATCGACACCCTCGAGCAGGCACTCATGGCCATCAATTCGCCAATCGGCAGCAACGGAATGGCCGATGTCATACGCGAACAGGCTACGATAGTGCAGCAGAACATTTCCGACTACCGCAAGCAGGTTATTGACATGATGCAGCAAAACACAGTCAATATCGCATCGACTACAGCTTTCCTCAATATCCTTCAGGAGTCACAGCAGATTCTGAGCTGCACCCGTCACATGCTCCGTGGTTTGGCTAAGTTCAATGCTTGATGAATGCTTTAAACTAATCGTTTCTGAAATAGTCCAGAGCACATAGAATAGTATATTAATAGTACATAATAATACATTAATAGTACATTAATAGAATACATTAATAAAACACATAAATAAAAACACACCCTGCAGAAGGAATGGCCTCAGCAGGGTGTGTTTTATGTTTATTAAAATAAGGAAAAAGGAGTCAAAAGAGGAAGGACCACTCTTTTGACTCCTCATGCGTTGGAAGTTATTCTACAGCAGGAGCCTGATCCTGTCCGCTGCCATAACGATGGTATTCGAACGAGATGCTCTGTTCCTTGATGTAGTGGATAAGCTCTACGCGAC
>SFEH01000205.1 GCA_004557315.1 Bacteroidales bacterium | reverse complement strand
TCTATCTTGACCTACAAGGCGAGAGATAGCTTGCAGACCATCATAGCAAGGCAATATAAACATAGATTCCTATTCTGGAAGTGGGGAACCAAGGGATACCAAGTTAAGGTCATCAACTTCAATCCACATTCCACATTATTATATAATAACTATATCCAAGTCACCGAATAATGGCAAGACAAGAGGTATATACAACCATTGTGAAGCTCAACTCAGAAGAGGCAAAGAACCGTCTGAAGGAGCTAGAGGATAAAGTCGCTCGTCTGAAGAAGGCAAAACAAGATGCCTTCTCGACGGGCGATTCCCGTTTAGGCGCATCCCTCGCCAAGGACCTGAAGGCTGCAGAGCGAGAGATGAAGCAATTCAAGAACTCAACCATGAGTGTCAAGGAGACGCTTGAAAATCTGTCCTCTGCAAGCATCGGACAGCTGGAGAAGGCTGCGAGACATCTGAAGGGGCAGATGAAGGCGGCATCTGATCCGTCAGACTATGCCAAGCTGGAGAACCAGCTGAGCAAAGTCAAGGAGCAGATGTTGCAGCTTAAGGGGGCGACCCGCAAGGCTGATGAAGAAGCGCATCGAATGACTGCGACCTTGTCTAATCTGAAGCATGCTTCTCTCAACGACCTCAACTTCACATCAAGCAAGCTGAAGTCGCAGATGACTGATTTCGACCCTCAGTCAACCATGTACGCCTCTAGAGCAGCACAGCTGAAGCTGGTGGAGGCAGAACTGGATCGCATACATCAGAGTGAGCGTAGAGTCGTTACTCTGATGCAACAGTATGACAAGGAGATAGAGGAGACCAACATCGATATCAAGGAGACCAAGCGGCAGATGCAGCTTGTCAAACGCACCATGTCGAACCTGAAGACATCATCAATCCGTGACCTCGAATTCTCCATCAAGGCCATCAATCAACAAATGGCTGGCATGGACCGCGGTACCGAGAAGTTCAAGCAGATGCAGCTGCAGGCGAAGCAGCTGAAGGCAGAGCTGCAGGCTGTGAGAGCAGAGGGCGTAGCCCAGGAGTCCTGGATCAAGCGAACTGCGGATACCTTCAACCGCATGCAGGGCCTCGCCATCAGCGCCATCGCTGCTATGTCCGGCATCACCTTCACCGTCAAGAAATGCGTAGAGGAATATGCTAAGATGGACGATGAGATGACCAACGTACGCAAATATACAGGTCAGGCTGCTGACGAGGTGGAGCGAATGAATGAGGATTTCAAGAAGATGGACACCCGAACTCCTCGTCAGAAACTCAACCAGCTAGCAGAGGATGCCGGTCGATTGGGCATTACGTCAACAGCTGCCATCGAAGAATTTGTTGATGGTGCCGATAAAATCAATGTCGCACTCGGTGATGACCTTGGAGACAAGGCTGTGTCACAGATAGGTAAGTTGGCGCAGATGTTCGGTGAGGACAAGACAAAGGGCTTGCGAGGCGCTATGTTGGCAACAGGTTCTGCAGTCAACGAATTAGCGCAGAATTCATCAGCTTCAGCTGGCTATCTCGTTGACTTCACTGCAAGAGTGGCAGGTGTAGGAAAGCAGGCAGGATTCACGCAAGCGCAGATTATGGGTCTCGCATCAGTTCTAGATCAGAACATGCAGCAGGACGAAACTTCAGCTACTGCAGTGCAGAACCTCCTGGCAAAGATGTTCCAGGACTCCGCAAAGTTTGCAAAGATTGCAGGTCTCAATGTCAAGGACTTCGCCAAGACCCTGAAGGAGGATGCCAACGGAGCACTCCTCCAGTTCCTGGCAGCCATGCGAGCCAAGGGCGGTTTTGCCGACCTTGCACCGATGTTCGAGGAAATGAAGATGGATGGTTCCAGAGCGACCGGTGTTCTCACCGTCCTCGCTGATAAGCTAGATGATGTCAAGACTGCTCAGCAGTTGGCCAACGATGCATACGAGGAGGGTACATCCGTCATCAACGAGTTCAACACGCAGAACGAGAGTGTACAGGCGCAGCTAGAAGGCTGGCAAGAAGTTCCTGGATCTGTCAATATCACTCGGTGAGAAGCTATACCCAGCTGCTCGCCTCTGCCTGTCAACGGCAAGCATTACTGTTCGTATACTCTCAGAGGTCGTTGACTTCGTCATCAAGTATCGTACTACGATTCTTGCCCTCACGGCAGCTATCATCGCACTGACTGTTGCAGAATCTGCACACGTCATCAAGCTGAAGGCGATTGCATTCTGGAATAATGTTGTGATCGCAGGCTCCAAGAAGCTGTGGACAGTTTTGGTTGCTCATCCATATATGGCTGTAGCTGCTGCAGTTACAGCATTGGTTGCGGTCCTGATAGACCTCAACCGTCAATCTGATACTGCTGCGAAAATCTCCAAAGAACTCAATGACATCAGAGAGGAGGCACAGAAGGAGATTGTTGAGGAGAAGACCAAACTCGAGAACCTTCGCAAGGCATCCATGGATGAAACTAGGTCGCTCAATGAGCGATATGCAGCAATCAGCGAGCTGAACCGTATCGTACCTAACTACAATGCC
>SFEH01000204.1 GCA_004557315.1 Bacteroidales bacterium | reverse complement strand
TAAGATTGTAGAGGCTGCCGGCTTCGAAATCCGTCAGCCTGGATGCTCTGCTTGTTTGGCAATGAACGATGATAAGATTCCTGCAGGCAAGTACTCTGTAAGTACATCCAACCGTAACTTCGAGGGTCGTCAGGGACCTGGTTCCCGCACTATCCTTGCCAGCCCATACGTAGCAGCTGCTGCCGCTATCACTGGTAAGATTACCGACCCAAGAGAGTTTATGTAATTTTAAATTAATAATGTACAATTAATAATGTACAATTGACAAGTACACTTATGAAACAGAAATTCAATGTAATTACATCAAGCTGCATTCCTCTTCCATTGGAGAATGTAGATACAGACCAGATCATCCCAGCCCGTTTCCTCAAGGCTATCGATAAAGAGGGTATGGGCGACAACCTCTTCCGCGACTGGCGCTACAATGCCGACGGAACTCCAAAGCCAGACTTCGTGATGAATGACCCTTCTTACAGTGGTGTCATCCTCGTAGCTGGCAAGAACTTCGGTTCCGGTTCTTCCCGTGAGCACGCTGCCTGGGCTATCGCAGGTGCAGGCTTCCGTGTAGTCATCAGCTCTTTCTTTGCTGATATCCACAAGAACAACGAGTTGAACAACCTCGTATTGCCAGTAGTAGTAAGCGAGGAATTCCTGAAGGAACTCTTCGAGAGCATCGACCAGGATCACAAGACAGAGGTAAAGGTAGATCTTCCTAACCAGACAGTCACCAATCTTGCTACCGGCAAGAGCGAGCACTTCGAAATCAACGGCTATAAAAAGCACTGTCTGGAGAATGGTTTGGACGATGTGGATTTCCTCGTTCAGAACCGTGACAAGGTTGAGGCTTGGGAAGCTCAAAACAAGTAATTATGGACGTAAACGCAAAGAGAGATAATTCTCGCATCAAGGAGATTGAGATCATGGACTGCACGCTGCGTGACGGCGAGCAGACCAATGGTGTCAGTTTCCTTCCTCACGAGAAGTTGATGATAGCAAGAATGCTGTTGCATGACATCAATGTTGATCGCATTGAGGTGGCTTCAGCGCGTGTGTCGGAAGGCGAAAAGGATGCTGTCGCTCGTATTTGCCGTTATGCCAAGACCATTGGTAAGCTGGATTCCGTTGAGGTGTTGGGATTCGTGGATAACAACAAAAGCGTAGACTGGATTGCTGAATGCGGCGGTCACGTCATCAACCTCTTGACGAAGGGTAGCTACAAGCACTGCACCCAGCAGCTCAAGATGTCGCCTGAGGAGCATCTCGCTCATATCAAGCAGACCATCGACTATGCCTTGAGCAAGGATTTCACCGTAAATCTCTACCTGGAGGACTGGTCGAGCGGAATGCGCGACAGTCGTGACTATCTCTTCACGATGATGGACGAGCTGGTGAAGTTGCCTATCAAGCGCTTCCTGCTTCCTGATACTTTGGGTATCCTGAACCCATTGCAGTGTGTGGAGTACATGCGCCAGATGGTTCGCCGTTATCCGAACTCTCACTTCGACTTCCATGCCCATAATGACTACGATTTGGCGGTGAGCAACTCGCTGGCTGCCGTGTTGAGTGGCGCCAAGGGTCTTCACGTTACCGTGAATGGTTTGGGCGAACGCTGCGGCAATGCACCATTGGCGAGTGTTCAGGTGATTCTGAACGATATGTTCGAGGCAAAGACCAATATCAAGGAAGACCGTCTGAACGATATTTCCCGATTGGTTGAAGGATACAGCGGTATTGCCGTGGCTCCAAATACACCGGTTGTTGGAGACAACGTCTTCACCCAGGTGGCTGGCGTACATGCCGATGGTGATAACAAGGACAAGCTTTATTGCAACGATCTGGTGCCTGAGCGTTTCGGAAGACATCGTGAGTATGCATTGGGTAAGAATTCCGGTAAGGCGAACATCATCCAGAACCTCAACGAGCTGGGATTGGAGTTGACTCCAGAGCAGACCAAGGCTGTGACCAAGCGAATCACCGAACTCGGCGACCGCAAGGAACTGGTAACCCAGGACGACCTGCCATACATCGTGAGCGATGTATTGAAGCATAGCACACCTGAGGATAAGGTAAAACTGGTCAGTTACATGGTGTCTACCTCCTATGGTTTGAAGCCTATCGCTAGCGTGAAGGTAGAAATAGAGGGTAAGGAGTATGAAGACAGGAGTTCAGGCGATGGTCAGTATGATGCCTTCGTAAAGGCTCTTCGCAACATTTACAAGGTGAAGCTCGGCAAGACCTTCCCTACGCTCGACAACTATCAGGTAACCATTCCACCTGGTGGCCGTACCGATGCCCTCGTTCAGACCGTCATTACCTGGCGTGAAGGCGACCGCATCTGGCGCACCCGCGGCTTGGATGCCGACCAGACGGAGGCAGCTATCAAGGCAACGCTCAAAATGCTTAATATGTATGAGGCAGATAAGAGCGATGAACAGCCGGCATCGCCTCGAAATTTAGATATGGAATAAAAACAATTAAAAAATCAGATAAGATGAAATTAAACATTGCAGTTCTCGCCGGTGATG
>SFEH01000203.1 GCA_004557315.1 Bacteroidales bacterium | reverse complement strand
GATATGAGCACTAAATATAATTGGACTTTTCAAATTGAGACGAGCCGATTTGGTGGCATAATGGGACCAAGTTGCGATTATGTCACTGAGGAAAATCGGGAGGCTTGGCAGCGGTTTGTGGAGAATAAGATTCGTGAGGTGATGAAGCCCGAGACCATGGAGTCGCCTGAGTTCAAGGAGTGCGTGAGGTATGTGGAAGAGGAGAAGCGGAAACGTGAGGAATAATTTTCGATTAACGATTAATGAACTGTAATAAGAAAAATGCGCTTAATTAACAATTGTTAGCACTTAATACTGAGTCGTTGCCTCTGATGGGGGCTTCTCGCCCCCAAACCCCTCGGTGTTTTCAGGTATTAGATTATCTATCCTGATTTACTTCGGGGATATACAGGAGTTATTTCTTTGAAGAAACATAACCATCGATATATGGTTTCTCCTGAGTGACAACGGCAAAAGCCTGTCGGATGAGCTTGTTTGCTACTGCAATGACGGCGACTTTCCCGGGCTTGCCTTTAGACCGCAAACGGTCATAACATGCTTTACATTCTGTGTTACTTCTTATAGATGCAAATGCAGCCACGTAGAGCTGACTTCTTAAATAAGAGTCTCCGTTGCGGTTGATGTGACCTTTGTAATTGACTGAAGTGCCGGACCGCTGATATGTTGGTGACAATCCCAGATAACGTGTGAGTTGCTTGGCATTGTCAAAGTATGTGAAGCCGCCAGTGGCCATGATGAGTGCAGCTGCAAGAGTGACGCCAATCCCCTTTATTGAGGTGAGCAGATCCATCTGCTTCTTGTACTCAGAACATGCAAGGTTTGCAAGATCCTCTTCGAGGTCTTTAATCTGCTTCTCGAGGAATGCAATGGTCTTCTCGACAGACCTCTTGCACTTGGCATCAAAGAACGGCAGTGCCTCCATGGAGCCTTTGAGGTTCCTTGTGGCAATTAGCTGCTTCTTGAGTTGGCGAATGACTGTTCGCTTCTGCTTGAGGGTGAGTATGGCGTCACTGCGCAGCTTGTATGGCGCAGGGTTCATCTTCTCTCCGTAAAGAGCAATCAGACGGGCGTCTATCTCATCCGTCTTGACAGTGGATAGCATGGCACGTGCAAAGTTCTTCACTTTAAGCGGATTCTCCAGACTTGTAGTGATACCTGCTTCTGAGAGCAAATATACAAGCAGTGCACTGTAATTGCCAGTCGCCTCCATGACGCAATGGTGCTTCTCCTTGGAGATTGTCCTGATGAACTCATGAATCCCCTTAGTGGTGTTCTTGAAAGTCTTCGTCTTGCTGTTCTTGTCTGGAGAATAAGCGACAACGAAAGTGTCCTTGCTGATGTCGATACCAATGTAAGTCATAATAATAAAATTAAATTAAACATGCAACATCAAAACACCCAGGAACCATCATTGCAAATGCGGGGTCAAAGCCCAATGAACTGTCCGGATTCGGATGTTAAGGAGTGGGGGCAGAACATTAATCTCTGTCTCGGGACGAATGATTAATCGGCCTTATTCCACTTCCTTGATGTTGTTAACGAGTGCAAAGGTAATAATAAAATTTTAATATACAACGAACTATGCCGTCAGCAGACATGGAATCTTTTTCACACATACCTGTGATATTCGCTTCTTGACGCATACTACACGAAAGAAAAAGGAAAACAAATAAGATGAGCGCTTCTGTATTTCTCATTTCATGTTCTTTTTGATGAAATCAACTATCTTTTCCCAAGGAATCATGTTTTTCGCCTTACCCTTGCCTTCCAATTCGGTATAACCTCCATCGTAGAGGTCGCAATGGCTGGCATCGGGGATAATGAGCAACTCCTTGTTCCCTGGTACAGGATTTGACTTGCGAACCGCCTCATATCCTGTGGCTTTACCCTCTACCATATACTTATAAGCAGCCTCGCCGAAGTAACGGGAATGAGCTTTCTCGCCATGCATGATGAGTACCGCCGAACGTATCTCGTTGATATAATAGAGGAAGCGCGCATTGGAATATGCCTGACAGCCAAAGGTGTGCCAACCATCGTTGCTGTTGCCCGAACGGGGATGATAGCCACGACTCGTCTTGTAGTAGTCATAATAGTCCTTGACAAACTGCGGGGCATCGGCAGGCAATGGATCTACCACACCTCCTGCCTGCGTCAGCTTGCCACTCCGCACAGCCGTGGCGCGTTCGGCAGCCATCGCCTTGCGAGCGGCATAACGGGCTTCCTCGCTGTCGTTCTCATCAAAATAGCCATTGCCGTTCACTCGGCACATATCGTACATAGTGCTCGCCACCGTGACTTTGATGCGAGGGTCAACGGCAGCCGCATTCAGAGCAATGCCACCCCATCCGCAAATACCGATGATGCCTATCTTCTCCTCATCGACATCTGGAAGGCAAGCAAGGAAATCCACAGCTGCCAAGAAGTCTTCGGTATTGATGTCAGGTGAGGAAGTGCGCCGGGGCTCACCGCCGCTTTCCCCAGTAAAAGAAGGGTCGAAAGCACAAGTGACAAATCCTCGTTCCGCC
>SFEH01000058.1 GCA_004557315.1 Bacteroidales bacterium | reverse complement strand
CAGCAAGAACTCGCAGCACAAGTTCGGTGAAGCTGCTGATATCCGTCTGCCTGTCACTTCCTTCAAGTGGCATGACGGAGAGCGTCACACCGACATGGACGAGGCTCGCAAGTGGTTCGACTTCCTCAAGTACAACACCGACTACGATCAGCTCATTCTTGAAACCTCCAATCACCTCGACTTCTGGATCCACGTCTCGTGCCGTCGCGACCCGAAGCTCAACCGCCACCACGTGGTTTACTACATGAAGAAGAACTGACCAGATAAAACATATCCCAGCATATCGATATATGCTGGGATTTTTTTTCTGTCTATTCTGTTGAATTTCCGAGTTGCTATAATTTGTCAAAGTTGTCAAACTGTTATTCAACCCATAGAAGGGGTTAAGTTAAAATCCATTCAACTATATTTAGGGTACTACAGGTTTGTAGATGACCAACTTTGGTTTGCAGATGCCGCATTTTGCATCTCGAAACACCCAACATCTGTTAAAAACCACCTCCAATTCCTCACTTTTCCCTCAAAACCCTTGCACAATCCAAATAAATGCCTTATCTTTGCAGCAACATACTTACCCCGCTTCCCGTAAGAACAGCGCGCTCAGGGTAAGTTTATTTTTTTTATGGACATGACATTAAAATACTACAACCAGCCGCATATTACGGTTGAAGAGCAAATACAACTCTTGAAGTCCGAGGGTTTGTCATTTGAGAACGAGAGTCGTGCAAAACACTTGTTGAACCACATCAGTATGTTCCGTCTTAAGAGTTATTTGAAGCCATTTAGACAACATAATAGCAGATGTTTTAAGTCTGGAGCTACATTTGAACAAGCATATACTCTTTATAAATTCGATTCCGAGTTCCGCAAGATGGTTTGTTCGGAGTTGGAAAAGATTGAGGTTTCCATCCGGACTCAATTATCACTCACCATGGCTGGTGATGCTGGCATTTTTTGGTTTGCTGACGTGGCAAATTTTCGTGATGCAAATCGCCACACCTCCCTGTTGCGTAATCTTAAAGATGAACTCCATCGCAGTGATGACGATGCAATCATACAATTCAGAAGTACCTATGCCAACCCATTTCCTCCCACATGGATGACATTTGAGGTTAGTTCCTTTGGAACACTCTCAATGATCTACCATTGGCTAAGAGCAGGACACGCACGCCGTCATGTGGCAAACTTCTACGGAGTGTCCGACAGTGTCCTTGAATCATGGCTGCATTCCATAGTCTATGTTCGCAACATATGCGCTCATCATAGTCGATTATGGAATAGGCGGCTCAGCATCAACGCAATTGTCCCGCGTCGAACAAGGCTGCCATTTGTCTCTATACCAAGTGACACGAAGAAAGTCTATTATGTTTTGTCGATAATCCTGTATCTCTTGCAGACAATCAATCCTAACAATACTTTTGTTACAAGGTTCAAGTCTTTGCTTGATAAATACCCTTCTGTTGACGTGACCGCCATGGGTTTTCCACAGAACTGGCAGGACGAACCACTCTGGAGCACTCAAAGCTAAAGTCAATATTTCAAGATGGGGTGACTCAATCTCCCCATCTTTTCTTTCTCGACAGCCCTTCCCTTTTCCCTTTCTTCCCTCAATTTGGCATCCATCTCCCACATTTTCTCAAAAAAACAAGTAGGAAGGAAACTCAATCGTTTCCTTCCTACTTTATCATTTTCCTGCATCACCCATCATTGCCCATTCAATGACGTTGAGCAACAACGGAAGTGAAGCATGCAATCTTTGTCTTCGGGTCATGCATTGTATTCCTGCCAGCTCTTGATCTTGATGTCTTCGAGCTTGAGGGCGCAGAACGCCTCGATGAAGGCCTTGGCAAGGCGGGCATTGGTGATCAATGGGATATTGTGGTCGATAGCGTTACGACGGATGTGATAGCCATTGGTCAGCTCGCGCTTGGTCTGGTTCTTCGGAATGTTGATGATGAGATCGAACTTATGCTGAGCCATGAGGTCGATGACGTTGTTTTCGCCATTCTCGTCTGGCCAGCTCACCGTAGTACACTCTACGCCATTGTCCTTGAGGAACTTGGCAGTACCTGCCGTAGCATAGATGTTGTAGCCGTTCTTCACAAGGTTCTGTGCTGGCTCAAGGAGCTGAACCTTGCCCTTGGCACCACCCGATGAGAGAAGGATGTTCTGCTTCGGAATGCTGTAGCCAGTGGCGATGAGCGCGTTGAGTAATGCCTCGTTGAGGTCGTCGCCAAGACAGCCTACCTCGCCCGTCGAGCTCATATCCACGCCGAGCACTGGGTCGGTGTTGGAAAGACGGTTGAACGAGAACTGCGATGCCTTGACACCGATGCGGTCGATGTCGAACTCGCTGCGGTCAGGACGGCTATATGGCGCGTCGAGCATGATCTTGGTTGCTGTCTCGATGAAGTTGCGCTTCAGGATCTTCGAAACGAATGGGAACGAACGTGAAGCACGGAGGTTGCACTCGATGACCTTGACCTCGCGGTTCTTGGCAAGGAACTGGATGTTGAACGGTCCAGAGATGTTGAGCTCGGCTGCGATGCGACGGGCAATCTTCTTGATCTGACGCACGGTCGAGAAATAGATGTTCTGGGCAGGGAAGACCATAGTGGCATCGCCCGAGTGAACACCAGCATATTCGACATGCTCAGAGATGGCATATTCCACTACCTCTCCCTTGTCGGCAACGGCATCGAACTCGATCTCCTTGGTGTCCTGCATGAACTGCGATACGACAACAGGGAAGTCTTTCGACACTTCGGTAGCCATGCCGAGGAAACGCTCAAGCTGCTCATCGTCGTAGCAGACGTTCATCGCTGCACCCGAAAGGACGTACGACGGACGCACGAGCACAGGGAAGCCCACCTTGGCAACGAAGTCCTTGATGTCGTCCATGCTGGTGAGGGCACGCCATGCCGGCTGGTCGATGCCGAGCTTGTCGAGCATTGCCGAGAACTTGTCGCGGTTCTCTGCACGGTCGATGTCGAGTGGCGATGTGCCGAGCACAGGCACTCCCTGACGATGGAGCTTCATCGCGAGGTTGTTAGGGATCTGTCCGCCCACCGAAACTATGACGCCGCGTGGCGACTCAAGGTCGATGACATCGAGCACGCGCTCAAGCGAGAGCTCGTCGAAATAGAGACGGTCGCACATGTCATAGTCGGTCGATACGGTCTCAGGGTTGTAGTTGATCATGATCGACTTGTAGCCCTGCTTGCGAGCAGTGTTGATGGCATTGACCGAACACCAGTCGAACTCAACCGATGAGCCGATGCGGTAAGCACCCGAACCGAGCACGATGACCGACTTCTCGTTCTTGTACCATTCGATCGAATGTTCCTGTGGCTTGAGGCAACGTGCCTTCCACTCTTCGGTAGTGAGAGTGTCGGTATTGGTTGGCTCAACCTCGCCGAGATATGTGAAATAGAGATAGTTGGTGAGTTCTGGATGGTCGCCTGCCACGGTTTCGATGCGGCGGACTGTAGGGAGGATGCCACGCTGCTTACGGTTGCGACGCACCTCAAGGTTGGCCTTCTCCATGCTGTCCTTGCTCTTCAAGACGAAGCGTGCGATCTGGAAGTCAGAGAAGCCGCAAGCCTTGACTTCGCGCATCTTCTCGTCCGAGATCTCGTCGAGCGAGTTGTAAGCAAGGAGCTCGTTCTTGAGGTCAACGATGTGCTTGAGACGAGTGAGGAACCAAGGGTCAATCTTGGTGAGCGACTCAATCTTCTCGATGCTGTAGCCCTCTTCCAATGCCTGGGCAATGGCGAAGATACGGAGGTCGGTAGGGTTGGCAAGCTCCTCGTCGAGGTTCTCGAAGCGAGTGTGGTCGTTGCCCACGAAGCCGTGCATGCCCTGACCTATCATGCGCAGACCCTTCTGGATCATCTCCTCGAAGCTGCGGCCGATTGACATGATCTCGCCGACCGACTTCATCGACGAACCGATCTGACGTGACACGCCTGCAAACTTGGTGAGGTCCCAGCGTGGGATCTTGCAGATCATATAGTCGAGCGAAGGAGCCACATAAGCTGAGTTTGGAGTGCCCATCTCGCCTATCTGGTCGAGAGTGTAGCCAAGAGCTATCTTGGCAGCCACGAATGCGAGAGGATAGCCTGTTGCCTTTGATGCGAGAGCCGAGCTGCGTGAGAGACGAGCGTTGACCTCGATGATGCGGTAGTCGTTGGTCTCGGCATTGAACGCAAACTGGATGTTGCACTCACCTACGATGCCGAGGTGACGCACGCACTTGCGGCTGATGCCCTGGAGGAACTCAACCTGCTCCTTGGTGAGCGAACAGGTAGGAGCCACAACGATCGATTCGCCAGTGTGGATTCCGAGAGGGTCGAAGTTCTCCATCGAAGCCACTGTAAAGCAATGGTCGTTGGCATCGCGGATCACCTCAAACTCGATTTCCTTCCAGCCCTTCAGACTCTCTTCAACAAGGATCTGTGGAGCGAAAGTGAATGCTGACTCTGCAAGCTCTACGAATGCCTTCTCGTCCTTGCAAATACCAGAACCGAGTCCGCCAAGGGCATAAGCCGAACGGATCATGATTGGGAAACCGATCTCGCGGGCAGCCTTGAGAGCTTCGTCCATGCTCTCAACGGCATGAGAGACAGGCGACTTGAGCCCTACCTCATTGAGCTTCTTGACGAAGAGGTCGCGGTCTTCGGTATCCATGATGGCCTCGACCGATGTGCCGAGTACCTGAACGCCATACTCCTTGAGGATACCCTTCTGGAAAAGTTCCGTACCACAGTTGAGTGCTGTCTGGCCACCGAATGCGAGGAGGATACCATCAGGACGCTCCTTCTTGATGATTTCAGTCACGAAGTGAGTGTTGACCGGCTGGAAATAAACCTTGTCGGCAATACCTTCACTTGTCTGGATAGTCGCAATGTTTGGATTGACCAACACCGAACTGATGCCTTCTTCACGCAATGCTTTCAAAGCCTGCGAACCACTGTAATCGAACTCGCCTGCCTGGCCGATTTTGAGCGCACCAGATCCGAGCACCAACACCTTGTTAATTTTGGTTTTCATTACTTGTGTTTTTTATAAAAATGATTGATTTTGCTTTACCTATTATATGCATTCGGGGTGTAAAGATAATAAAAAATCAAATCTCTTGTATAAGATTGCCCCAAAAAAATCAATTTTTTCATTTTTATAATATCTCTATGCATTCAAGATTTTTATTTTGACAAGTAAAGATGACTGATTGATTGATTATTGATTATTGATTACTGATTATTGATGGTGGATTTTTTGCAAAGCGACCTGAAGCGACGCAGATAGAGGATGCCGGCGGTGGTGAGTCCGAAGGGGAAGCCCATCCAGATGCCTGTGGCGCCCCAGCCGCAGACGATGCCGAGGAGATAGGACAGCGGAAGGGAGATGACGACGTAGGCAAGGAACGAATACTGCATGAGTTTCTTGACATCGCCTAGTCCGCGAAGGGCGTTGGAGAAGGTGCATTGCATGCCATCGCCAAACTGATAGAGCAAGAATGGAATGGCGAGAGAGCCGACGATGAGCGACACTTCCTCCGAGTCGGTGAAGAGCCGCGAGATCTCGGTGCAGAAGAAAAAGGCTGTGGTGCCGAGCACGAGTCCGAAGCAGAGGATGATCTGCCAGCCCGCGAATGCTGCCTGCTTCACTCCTACCATGTTGTGAAGTCCGTTGTGGTTGCTGACACGGATCGACACGGCGTTGGAGATGCCCACATAGGTCAGGAAGACGGCATTCGCCACATTGATCATGACCTGATGAGCGGCAAGCACATTGGTGCCAAGCCAGCCTATCATGATGGCGGTGAGCGAGAACGAGGCTGTCTCCATGCCCATCTGGATGGCTATCGGCCAGCCCAGTCGATTGAGGAGCTTGACATCGTCGATGTGGATCCTGGCAGTCTTCCAATATTGCACATAGACCTTGTATTTCGGACGGAAGAAGAAGACACAGAGATAGAGGACGAAGATGATGAGGCGCGAGGTGAAGGTTGCCCATGCTGCTCCCATCAGTCCGAGTTCAGGTGCTCCGAGATTGCCGTAGATGAACACCCAGTTGAAGAAGATGTTCCAGGCATTGGCAATGAGGATGACGGTCATATCGACGACGGTGTCGTTGATGCTGTCGGTCATCTGACGGAATGCCGCCGATAGGAAGAAGAAGGGCAACGAGCATATCTGGATGACGAGATAAGGGCGCATGAGTGGCAAGAGCTCATCGGGCTGTCCCATGTAGGGGAGCACGAAATAGAGCCCTACGAGCAGGGCCACGATGACCATGCCCTGAAGGGAATTGGCAACGATGCTGCTCTTGAGGATCTCGACGATGCGCTCTTTCTTGTTCTGGGTGTAGAGCGAACCAAACTGCGACACGGCTCCGATCGAAAAGCCGAGCGTGAGCAGGATGGCAAGGATGAAGAGATTATTGACCAAACCTGCAGCTGCCAGTTCCTCGGTCGAGTGACGGCCGACCATGACATTGTCAGCAAGGTTCTGGAGGGTCAAGCCCAACTGAGCGACTGTGATTGGCAGTCCTAATTTCAATAACGCCTTATGTTCTTTCATATCTTTCAATAAAACAGACAAAGGTTCCTTGCTTCTGAAAAAGGAAACAAGGAGCCTCGGAATAAATTTATATAGTACCTTAATGCTTAAGTACTATTACAGTCCGCAGAGTACAAGGAGCTGTGCCATGAGTACTCGCAGGAACATTGACAGCGGATAGACGGTCGAATAGGCGATTGATGCCTGGTCGTTGCCGCAGATGCTGTTGCTGTAGGCCAATGCCGGTGGATCGGTGGTTGCACCGCTGATCATGCCTGCAATGGTGAAATAGTTCTTCTTGAACACTACACGCGCCAAGATACCGATGACGATACATGGAAGGAAGGTGATGATGAAGCCGTAGAGAACCCACCAATAGCCTCCGTTCATTACTGTATCAACGAATCCCACACCTGCTCCGAGTCCTACGGCAGCCATGAACATGCAGATACCTATCTGGCGCATGAGCAGATTGGCAGATGCCGTGGTATAGGTGATGAGATGGAAACGAGGTCCGATATTGCTCAGGATGATCGACACGATGAGTGGTCCGCCTGCAAGTCCGAGCTTGACTGGCACTGGCATTGCAGGGAAGAAGATTGGAATGGATCCGAGCAATACACCAAGTGCGATGCCGATGAAGGTAGCGAAGAGCTGTGGCTCGTCGAGTCGCTTCACCGAGTCACCAATGAGCGAATGGAGCTTCTGAACGTCGTTCTTGTCTCCCACGATGGTCAGTCGGTCGCCAAGCTGAAGGATGAGCGATGGCTGGGCGATGAGCTCCGTGCCGGCACGACGCACACGCGTGATGGTGATATTGAACGTCTGGCGGAGCTTGAGGTCGCCGAGACGACGTCCGTTGAGCTTAGGATTGGTGACCACGAGTCGCTCAGATACGAGCTCGTTGTGCTCTGTCTTGTCCCACTGCTTCTGGTCCATCTCGTCGATGCGTCGTCCGAGTAGTGCAGTAAGCGCTTCAAGGTCGCGAGGAGCCACTACGAGGAAGATGCGGTCGCCAACGTGAAGTCGTGTCTCGTTGTTGACAAGCTCGACATTCTCGTTTTCGCTATGCATGATGCGGGTTGCAACGATGTTGCGTCCTGAGATATTGAGCACATCGCTGATCGACTTGCCTTCGACACCCTCGTTGCACACCTCGATGGTTACTGCCTTTAGCTGCTCAGCGTCCTTGCGGTTGTTGGCCATGTAGAGCGTCTGCTCACGACCGAAGTCGATGCGGAAGATGATCTTGAGCAACACGATGCTGAGGATGATGCCGATGACACCAAGAGGATAGGCTACGGCATAACCCTGGGCGAAGACAGAGTTGACCGCTCCGTCGTGCATGTCGCTATAGGTCTGCTGAGCTGCACCAAGTCCAGGGGTATTGGTAACGGCTCCGTAGAGCACGCCAATCATCGCATTGAGATCGGTATCGGTGATGAGATGGATAGCATAAGCTGTGACCGAACCGAGAAGGATGATACCCGATGCAAGAAGATTTAACGTAATACCACCTTTGCGGAATGAACTGAAGAATCCAGGTCCTACCTGAATACCGATGCTGTAGATGAACAGAATCAAGCCGAACTCCTTGACAAAGTGGGAAGTTTCTGAATCAAGGACAAGCCCAAAGTGGCTCGCGATGATTCCAACAAAAAGAATCCAGGTCACTCCAAGTGAGATACCTGCGATCTTTATGCGCGACAGAAGCAATCCGAGTGCTATTGCCAGCGCTACAAGAATGATTGAATGGGCTACACCTGACCCTAAGAACAAATTATAAAACCACATACCTTAATTGCTTTAGCGGGTGCAAAGATAGGCAATTTTCCGATAAGTTGTGTCTTTGAGGCACATATACTTATTTAAAAATACTATTTATGTGGCCAATTGCTAATGAATGTTAAGTAGTCATAGCAATGGGCAATGTTCATTGCCTTATCTGTATTCTGTTATTACCACCTCTTCGGGCTTGGTGAAGGCATATCTGACGAGGAGATCACCGATGTATTCGGCACAGGCGCGTGTGTCGGCTGTGTTGCCGTCGTAGCCGTTGATGAGACAGAGAAGATGGGTGGTCGAAAGGGAAAGCTTGGTGCGTTCGTTGTCGCTGGTCGGCGTGCCTACACCTCCTACCTCATCGCGATAGACAGGCATGCCGGCGATGTTGATTTCGCCACGGCCAATGCCTTCGTATGGCTCGCCCTCTTTCCCTATTCCCAAGGTCAGGCTCTCGCCCACTATCTTGTCGGCATCGAAACCGCCGATGCTGTAGGCGAAACGTATCGAGGCAAGGTTGATGAGATCGACCACGGTGCTGACGGCATAGAGGTCCTTGTCCTGCAGAAGACGACGGCAGAGCTGCTCGTTCGACGGACGATAGCGGTTGGGCTCCTTGCCGCATCGCTTATAGCCTTGTCGAGTGGCTTGGATGCCGCTTCGCTGCTTCACGGTATCGATGGTGAAGTTGTCGCGCAGCCAACGGGTCATTTCGCCAATCTCTGCCCAGAGGTCGGCATTGGTCTCGGTATTGTTTATTGGTGCGAACAAGGCACAGCCGACAAAGTCGGGGCAGGCGTTGCGCAATTCTTCAGAAACGGAAATTTTCATATTTTCAAAAAGGGAGATAAAGAAGTTAATGAAGATAAAGGAGATAAAGACAATAGTTTAAATTGGAAAAGGTGCTATCATTTTATTTAGTGGGCGATCCCAAGGGTCGGTGGGAAGAGAACTATAAATCTGACATGAGAAAGCCACGCCTATGGTGGTGCCATGATAGAGGGCGAGGAAGCGGTCGTAGTAGCCTTTGCCTCGGCCAAGGCGGTCGCCATCGGGAGTGAAGGCTCGACCAGGAATAATTGCCAACGAAATCTGCGAATAGGCCGATGGCAGGAGTTCAGGGGCATCGGGTGTGGGTTCTTCGATATGGAAGCCTGCTGACATCTCGGTCATTCCGTCTTTATACTGCCGGATGCGCAGGTTGTCGCCATCGACAACAGGCAGCCACACTCGCTTGCCATTTGCCAAGGCATTGCTAATCAAAGCAGATAGACTAACCTCATCGGGCAAGGCTGCATAGAGCAGTACATCGTCGGCATCTTGCCACTCTCCCATCGCCTTGACCTGCTCGCAGATACACAATGACTGAGACAGCTTTTCTGCCTCAGTCATCTGTGCAACAAGTGCGCGTATTTCACGTCTAATGTTAGCCTTCTCAACATTCATAATACCCTAACACCTTCACATCTTAACACCTTAACAAGCGAAGCGCCTTAACATCTTAACACCTTCACACCTCAACATCTTAACACCTCAACGGCAAAGTTTCTGAATATAAGGCTCTTCGATAGTGCATGGCTTCCATACAAGGCTGTCGTTGGCAGATGGGCTGCTTACATTGCCATTTGGGTTGCCGAACTTTGCGAAGTTTGTCCAGTAATCGACCATCTTATCGCTCAAGGCATGGTCGGCATCAGAGTATGGGCGCCAGCTGCGAGAGAGGGTGTTGAACACATACCAGAGTTCAGAACTGTGGAACGAACCCTCGAGACAAGGACGTCCGTCACCTGGAGCAGGAGCGTCGAAGAGATAGACGAATGTTGGCTGCTCTGAAAGACTGTCGCGCAAGAATGCGAACTTGTCGCAGCCCTTGTCGAGGTTGGCAAGGTCATCGGCTGTGCCTCCTATCATATAAGGAATGTCGGCAATGGCGTTCTGTGCCGCAGCCTCGTCGAACGAGAGAGGGGCGAAAACTTCATCGTTGTGCGGACGCATAGGGAGCTGACGGTGCATGACCTTCTGATAGTTCTGCACGATGCTGTCGAGCTGTTCAGGAGTGGCTGCACGCATCTCTTCGAGAGTGTAGAGTCCTGCCATGTTCATCATGTCAAGGCCAGGAGCATCGAGCTGATCCTGATTGCCAGGTTGGTTGAGCGAAATACCGCCAATACCGCCACCGCTCATGATGATGGCTTTGGAGATGAACTGTTGAGAGACAGGCGAAGCCACCTGATACTTGACACTCATGGCTCCCGCACTCTGTCCGAAGATGGTGATGTTGTCAGGATCGCCGCCAAACTCGCTGATATTGTTATAGACCCACTCGATGGCCTTGGCCTGGTCGTAGAGTCCGTAATTGCCCGAAATGCCATTCTCGTCCTCGGCTGAAAGCAGCGGATGGCAGAAGAAGCCATAGAGACCGAGACGGTAGTTTATGGTGACGAGGATCACATTGCGCTTCGCCCAGGCATCGCCGTCGAACTCAATCTCGTGACCCCAGCCTGCCATGAAAGCTCCGCCATGGATCCATACGGCAACAGGCAGTTTCTTCTCAGGGTGAGCTGATGCCATCTTTGGAGTCCAGACGTTGAGATAGAGACAATCTTCGCTCATCGGAGCATCCTCGGCATAGAACTCTGTGCCATAGACTCCATCGTTAGGGTCGTGCTTAGCCTGAATGGCGGCATTGCCAAAGGTGTCGCAAGTGCGAACGCCCTGCCAGTCGGCAACAGGCTGAGGCTTTGCCCAACGAAGGTCGCCCACTGGAGGAGCAGCATATGGTATGCCTCGATATACAACCGAATTCTCTAATTCAATTCCTACTATATCTCCTCCCTCGACATTCAAGGTAGGGGTAACACTTTCTTTACAAGAAGTGAACAAGACCAAAAGCGTAGCAAAAGCTGTGTACTTAATTAATCGATTCATAGAAATTTCTGTTAAAATTCTTGCGCAAAGATAAGTGATTATTGAATATCGTGCAAATTTTGTCAAAAATTTCTTAAAAAAAAGAATGCTGTGCCAGTTCCTGACAATCGGAGCTGACACAGCAATAAGTAATATTGTTGAATAAAGTGGTTCGATTATGACGTTTTTGGACTGACCGATCAGAGTGAGAGAGTCACGCCGATACCAAACACGCGGTTCTTGCGCTCGTAGTTGTCGGTCTTGTTGCCTGCTGCCGAAGGAGTAACCACTGTGCGATCCTCATAGAAGGTCTGCATGTAGCCGCAGTCGAGTGCGCAACGCTCAGAGACATTGACGCGGAAGCCAAGACCGATGTTGTTTGACGACAGGCTGAAGCTGAGGTCGTTCATGTGGGCATCGCTGAGACCATACTGTGTGCGCAGGTAACCGCAAGATACTGTGAGATACTTGTTGATGTCGTATTCAGCACCTGCCGAAGCCTCCCAGGTGTTGTGGTCGATCAGGTCCTGCTTGTTGCCATACTGTGTTGCCTTCTTGTCGCCATAGAAACGGAAACCTGCATTGAAGCGGAGTGGCTGGATTGGGCTATACTGCACGCCGAACGAATGGATAGATGGGATGTCGGCTGCTACCTTCTTGCCATCGGCAAACTGTCCGAGTACAGGGTTGGTCTCTGCCATCGAGGCAGCAAACTCGTTCATCTGTGACTTATTCTTGAGACGCATACGGGTCTTGAACTCATACTTGAACGCTACGTTCCAGTGCTCATTGATTTTCCAGTCGATACCTACAATTGGAGTCACGCCAAAGCCCTTCTGGTCGGTATTGAGATCGAGGCTGTTAGAATTGAGATCGAGTTCGCCGGCACCTTCGCCCTTTGTTCCAGGGAAACCGAGAGCAGCATTGGCTGGCACATCATACACATATTTATATGTAGCCTTGATATCATCGACGAATCCGTTGTAGTTGCACATTGCATAAACCACACGTGCGCCAGCGAAGACTGCGAGATTGTCGCGGAGCTTGTAGGTAGCACCAAGACTGAGACCGAAGTAATACTGCTTGCCCTTCATGTAGGCATTGAGGTCATAGCCAGTCAAATCGCATTTTGGATCGACTGTACCTGCGAGCTGCGAAGCGTATGGCTCAGGAACACCTGCCTGCACAAGACCAGCGGCAATCTTGCCAGGGAGAACCTGCAAGAGCTGAGCCTTGACATCGGTTGGGACCTTCTGATTGAGGGTGCCGGCATAGAGAGCCTCGAACGAACCGAGACCATTGTCAAACTCACACTTTCCGCCGCCACCGCCAAGAGCGAAGTTCAAGTTGAAGCTCCACTTGCCTTCGGTGTTGTAGCTGTAGTGGAACGAAGGAATGACAGGAGCATAGGCATCGCCCTCGAATCTATGAGTAGTGTTTGGATTCTTGCCATTGAGCGCAAAGAGAGGGAATGAAGTCTCGATGTTGCGGCTCTGCTTGGCGTTCTGAAGATTCAGACTGAAATGATGACCTGGCTTGAGGAATGCCGTACCTGCAGGATTGGCATAGAGACCAGAGAGATCGATGATACCGTCCTGACACATCAAGCGCAGGTATGCGGCATTCTGATTGGTGTTGGTTACAAGACCTCCCGCCAAGGCAGAAGGAACAGCTGTTGCAAATGCTATTGCAATTGTAGTTAGTTGCTTTCTCATATTATATAAATATTTATTTTGACAACCTGAATTTTGTAGATTTGTCAACCAGTTTAATACATTACCTGATGTTTTCGTGGTGCAAAGTTACTAAACAATTTATACAAAAATTAAGAAACAGAGCAAATATTTGCACATTTCACTACTTTTAGTGCATCGTTTGTGCAAATTGATGCACATATATAGCAATGATGTGCATATGATATTACCCAACAAACATCGGATTTGACCAAAAAGAACGAAATCCGGAGCATATTTCCCAGGATAAGAGCAATTGATTGGTTTTCAATATATATTGGCTATAAATTTAGCTAATTT
>SFEH01000202.1 GCA_004557315.1 Bacteroidales bacterium | reverse complement strand
CAGAGCAAGCTCTATGCTCTCCTCTCGCTGCTCAAGTCGTTGAGAAGGGGTTATTCGTTGGAAGATGTATAATCTTCAAATTCTTTCTGATCCGGCATATTGTCTATCAGATACTGTCGAATGGTGTCTTCTGATGGGAGCTGGAGGAGGTATTTGCCTACATAGATGTCTTCAAGTCCTTCGGTGGAGTACTTGACGAGGGTTTCGCTGTAGTCGGTGCAGAGGAGAAGTCCAATTGGTGGGTTATCTCCGGGCTGCATGACTTCGTGACGATAGTAGTTCTTGTAGGTGTTGAGCTGCGAACCATACTCATGACGGTATCGGTCGATCTTGAGGTCGATGATGACGTGACAATGGAGGATGCGGTTGTAGAAGATGAGGTCTGCCTTAAAATAGTCATGATCGATGAGTACGCGCTTCTGGCGATGCTCAAAACAGAAACCTTGACCGAGTTCCATGAGGAACTTTTCGATCTTGTCGAGAATGGCGGTTTCGAGCTTGGATTCGGTATAGACATCGGCTTCGGGCAGATCGAGAAACTCGAGGGTCATTGGGTCGCGAAGGATGTGACGGGTCTCCATGGGTTCGGCTTTCTGCTGGATGTAGCGTTTGAGTGCTGCTTTGTCCTTTGAGAGGGCTGAACGCTCGTAGTAGAGGGTGGAGATTTGGCGGTCGAGTTCGCGCTTTGTCCAACATCCTTGGATGAGTTCAAACTCATAGAAGGCACGCTTGAGAGGGTCGTCAATCTTACTGAGCATCTGTAGGCTTGTGTAGCTGATGCGATGGAAGAGTCGATCAGGAGCAGTCTGCCATGGTTCTGGAGATTTTGCAACCGCTGGTTGCAAAATTGTTAATGCCTGAGTTCCTGCAGTTTGGAATATTGCAACCAGTGGTTGCAATTTCTTGACGGGTATGTCTGTAGGCCTCTGCATCTGCCAACTTATGCACCGCTCTCTGGTAAGAGCATATTTATGAGATAGTTTTACTGCTTTGGCAGTTTGGAGGTGGACTTGGCTATCTTCTTTTCGTCTGAGGTCACTCTGCGTTACACCTTCTTGATGTCCTCAGCTGGTGGGAGGTTTTCGGGCTGTATTCCTCTTTGTCCCAACATCTGACGGACGGTACGGTTGTTCTGGACGTGCTCGGTGGTTATGGAGCCTTCTCCCTGGAGGTCCTTTTGATCGACATTGTAGTTGGTCATCTCGGTGGCGAGATTCTTGGCAGCAATGGAAAGCGTTGGCAGGAAGTCGGCCAAAGGGCGTGTGGATTTGATGCCAAGGCGCTTCTTCATATCCTCGGTGGTGTGACCTCCAAAGAGAGCGGTATCGCCTTTAGAACGGATACGTCCGTAACCTTTATCATCAACTCCTCGTTCGAAGATGTTCTGCAAGAGTTGCTTCTCGGAGGCACGAAGGCGGTCGCGCGTTTCAAGACGTGAGAGAAGGTTGAGTCGCTCTTCGATAAGCTCTACCTTATTTTCGCTTTGTTGTATTCCTCATATTTGGATGGATTCTGCAGCATGACTGTCACTCCCATAAATTTATCGTAGAAAGCGCGATAACGGATAGCAAGGTCGATATTGTGATGAAGTATCTTTATTTTCTTGTTAAATAGGGTCTGCTGAATTAATTTCCAGCCACAGACAGAGAGTAGCAGATGTGACCCCTCATAGTGACGAAGTTGATAAAAAAACTCCATAATTCGGTCAGGGCAAGACAAAGTTCCCTTAGGAACTTCATCACGTTTTTGACGAAGTAGCACATTCCCGTCCAGCATCGTGCTGTATCTGGAAGCTTGGCCCTTATGTCATTGGCTCGATAGATTCTCTTGCCTGTACCGAATGAGCATTCGATTTCGTTGCGCTCCCCGATGGCTTTGGCAGCCCTGGATTTCATTTCATCTGAGGGAGGATCCTTCGGCGGTCGCCCTAAGGGTTTGCAGTATGAATGGATTTCAAAATCCTCAAGTATATCCCGGTTCGCCCTGTTCAGGTAAATCTTATCCGCAAGGATGGTGGCTGGAAGGTAGCCGAAGCGTTCTTTGAAAAGTTGAATCTGTAGCAAGAGGTCCTGGCTCTCGTTGTAGGCATCCCAGCTGTGGTGGTCTATGAACGTATAGCCCTCGACTATGCTTGCACCTATCTTTGCCCCGAACTCAGTCCTTGCCTTGGCCTTTCCACGGACGATGGCACGGACGTGTGGCTGAAAGATGCTCAGTATGCGGTCTGCACAGGTATGGTTTTTCAATCTGTACATCTCCTCCTGCTGATGGTACATCTTGAGGATGGCTGTCAAGGTGCGTTTCTCATATGTGAACAGACACTCGTAGTACGTCTTGTCCTTTGCAAGCAAGTCCATCAGAATGCGGATGTCTTTGTGCAAGTAGTTGAGCATCACCCCGATAGTCTCACGCACCATCCTGCCTTTCTTCTTCGCTTTCTTGACAAGCTGAAGATATGCCTGACGTGCACGCTTGTAGTTCGTGCGTGGCTTGTGAAGCTCAAACATCTCGCACACCTTCATAATATAGTCG
>SFEH01000201.1 GCA_004557315.1 Bacteroidales bacterium | reverse complement strand
GGTGGTGACAGTGACAGATGTTTTTAAACTTTTATTTTTAAACAATCAGCAATCTTCCCCATTACTCTATGCTTCCTGTTTGGCAGTATTATTTTCCATGACCATTAAGGGTCAGACTGCAACGAGAACTGATGCCTGTCAGTTAGAACCTATGGTTAGTCGTATTGAGAGAGACATATAATGTAAGCAAACTATAATATACTTATAGGGTGTGTCAGTTGATTTGACACACCCTATAATATTTGATACTATACTAAGACGTAGCTTAGATAGCGAATGGGTTCTCACCTGGATAGAGCTGACCAGCTGGGAGTGGAGTGTTGATATCAGTAACGCCAAGCATCTTGAGAGCCTCGAAGAGAACCTTACCGCAGTGCTCGAATGCGTATGCTCCGTGGTGTGGGAAGCGCTTGCCAACGAGGACGTGACGATAGAAGCGTGCGAAGCCTGGGATGGCGTGGATACCGATACCACCGAATGAGCATGGATCGATGTCGAGGAACTCACCCTGTGCGATGTAAGAAACGAGCTTTGAGTCAGAGTTAGACTGGATGCGGAACATTGTTGACTTGCCAGGGAGAATCTGACCCTCAAGAGTACCCTTGGTGATATCTGGACTCATGAGACGAGCCTGAATGAGCTGATACTTGATAGAGCACTCCTTCATGCAACCAGAGCAAGTGTTACCGCAGTGGAAGCCCATGTAGAGGTCGCGGAGGTCAGCTCCTGCGAGGTCAGCTCCTGCAGGGATAACGTCAGCAGGAACCGAGTTGTTGATATCGAGGAGTGTGGCTGGCTTCTCTGTAGCGCATTCGCACATGAACTCAGAAACAGCACCATAAAGGTCAACCTCGCAAGCAACAGGAATACCACGGCCTGTGAGACGAGAGTTAACGTAGCATGGCTCGAAACCGAAGACTGGCTGCCAAGCTGGCCAGCACTTATCAGCGAATACTGCATAGCTACTTGCGCCTCTATTGTTCTCGTACCAGTCGAGGAGTGCGAGCTCCAACTGAGCCATCTTATCGATGATCTCTGGATAAGTGTGACGTGAACCGAGCTCGTTCTTCATATCCTCAGCGATTGCAGCGATCTCAGCCTTGCGAGAAGCAACCTTCTCAAACTGGCACTTCAAATCGAGCTCAGAGTTCTCCTGTACCTCAACGCCGAGGTCATAGAGAGGCTGGATAGGAGCATTGCAAGCCAAGAAGTCGAATGGACGAGGACCGAAGCCGATAACCTTCAAGTTGCGCACACCGATCACCACGCGAGCGATGTTGCGGAAGTCAGCGAGTTCCTTTACTGCCTCTGCTGGAGAAACGTTAGGATACTCTGGGATATAAACCTTGAGACGACGGAGACCTACGCTGTAGCTGAAGTTGAGGACACCACAGAGAGCATCGCCACGGTCAGAAGCAAGACCTTCCTTGCCTTCCTCCTTTGCAGCGAGTACCATGGCAGGACCCTGGAACTTCTGAACGAACATTGTAGTAGGACCCTCTGGACCAAAGTTGCCGAGGAACATACATACGGCGTTGATGCCGTTTGCCTTAGCCCAGTCAAGAGCCAGCATTGTGTCCTTCTCATTCTCGATTGTTACAGGACAATCATAGACTTCTGGAAGACCAGCCTTCTTAACTTCTGCCATGAGGGCAGCAACGCGAGCCTGTGTAAGAGTAATAGGGAAGCAGTCGCGGCTAACGCCTACGATACCAAGCTTCACTGTTGGTTGATTAATCATTTCGCTTAATGTTTTTTTAGTTGGTAATGTATTATTGTTATTATCAATAGAATCATTTGGATTCACTTGCAAATATAGATATTTTTTCGCGTTCAGCAAATTTTTTTCAAAAAAAATATTATTTTGTGTTTTTGCTTGCCAAACATTACCCACAAAGTACCAATATTTACTATCCTAAATTCAAAAAAAAGTTCACAACATCGCTTCCGATGTCATGAACCCTGACTCATTATATATTATAGGATATTGTATCTGACTCACAAAACTCCTCTTTTCAGGCTCACCTCTTCCACCTGTCGTGAGTCCAGAGCCAAAGCTCTGGCTGTTCGAGCAAGTCTCGTTCGAAACGTGCCATGTACTGATCGGTCATCGGGAATTCCGACTCGCCCTCTGGCTTGTTCATCTCGATAAACTCCATGACATAGTAGCCTCGGCGCGGACGGCTCAGCTTGCAATAGACAAACGCCATATCGAACTTCCTGCCAAGCACCTCCGATCCTGTGAAGACCGCTGTGTCCTGATTGAGGAACGTGATGCGATGATGCACGTTCTCGACCTTTGGCAACTGGTCGGCTATACATCCTAACATATAACTACGCACCTTGCTGCCCTCCTGCCCCATTTCGTTGCGCAAAGCCAACAGACGGCGCACTGTCTGCTTCATCGGTATGTTGACAGCTCCGAAACGTGCTCGGTTGTCAAGAAACCACTGGTCGAATGCCTTGTTCTTCAACGGATGGTAGATCTGGCACATGCCTGCTCCATATGGCTCAAGTGCAAAAGGCAGACCCACATACCACTCCCAGTTGGTGAAATGCGACAGATAGCA
>SFEH01000057.1 GCA_004557315.1 Bacteroidales bacterium | reverse complement strand
TTTGTCCCCTCCCATTGTTGTTAAAGTATTGTGTGGAACTCCTTAGAGCCAAGGACAACTCCGTGAATGTCATCATACATATCATCCACCGAACGCTGGATAGCCTCAGCAGCGATAGCGGTACGATAGGTATTGTCGGCAATGGTTTCAAGTTGGCGCAACTGGGAGTCAAGTACGTCTCGGATTCCTTCAATGTCCTCGTACCCTAATTTCTCCATAATCAAGCGGAGAGCATTCGTATCAAGACGGATTCCATTGAGGTATGCAGCGAGAATGTCCGCTTGCTCGGCAGTGATACCCTCAATGCTTGCGGAAGTGCCGCTGACGTTGCCTTGAAAGAGTCCCATCTGCTTGAATGACTCAAGGTAAGAATTGACCTCATCGGAGATAGCCTTTCCGTTTGCATCGCGCCACTCGCTGAGATACTTGGTGATAGCGGTCATTCGGGCATTGGGGTCTTCAATTCCCATCAAACCAGTATCATTCGGGTCGTTCGGGTCTCCGAAGATGTGTTTCTTCAACTTGTCAATGTAAGGCTGGATAACACCAAGAGCAATAATGTTGTTTGCTACATTTTCCAGCATATCGTTGACTGCATCCTCGAACGCTTGAACCTCGGAAGTACCATCACGGAAAGCGTCTGCGATAGCCTCTGCAATGTTCTTAGACCATTGGGTTAGGTCGAGTTCGTAGAGTTCCCTTGCCACGGTCTCAAGGTATTCGGCAATCTGCGTGTTGAGTTCCGCGATTTGGTCTTTGTAGTCCTCCATTATGTTCTTGTCGGACTTTTTCTTGGCATTCTCATTGTAGAGCTGTTCCTCAAGTTCCATACGTTGCTGAACGAGATTGGAATACTGACCCATAAGAGCCTTTCCAAGGTCGGTAGCGTTAAGGTATGAGTCTTGGTTGATGCCAAGCCGTGCAAGGTCTGCAAGAGCCTCGTTCACGCGGTTAATCTCAGCGGTTGCAGCCTGAGCAGCCTCCCTTGCCTTGTTGCCTCCGAATATGCTCTTGAAGACTCCGAAAGCACCGCCAGTAAGGAAGTTCCATCCGTAGTCGGATTTCCATTTGCCTTGCAGCACACCAAGCGTATTGTCGATGAGACTTATGGTATTGGCGACTGGAAGAAGCGAGGTAGTAACAACTCCAAGAGTGCCAATATCGCCTCCGCTGATAACACCACCGATACCGCCAATGACCTTTATCTTCTTGCTCCACTTTTCGTACTCAGCCATGCTTGAGTTGTACTTGTTCATAGCAGCGTCAAGTTCCTTGTAGAGGTCAACAAAGCTTGAAGAGCCGCCAGTCTGGTATGCCTTGTATGCAGCCTTCTCCGTTTGGGTAAGCGACAATCCCACAGCCTTCAACTGAGCGGTCAACTTAGCCTCAGCGGCAGCAAGTTTCTCAAGGGCGGCAGTACCGCTGAATGCTACGGACTCAAGTGCGCTCTCCACTTGCTCGTATGCACCCTTCAAGTCTTCCACTCGTGCCTTGGATGCCTCGATAGCGGCATTGAGCTTGTTGTCGTGAACCTGCGCGAGAGTAGTGACGAGCTGTATTGCCCCCTCAAGCATCTTGGATGGGTCTCCACTGAAATAACCCTCAGCAATGGTCATACCCGCTTGGAGAGAGTTCATGATAGTGCCAAGAGAACCAGCCTCGTCCTCAAGACCAAGGGTGTCAAACAGACCGCCAAGACTCTGCATAGAACCCATAAGACTTGATATTTGTCCCATAGTGTTCTGTAAGTCAAACTTTTCGGTGGTTTTTCCGTCCTTGTCTTGCTCGGTACGCTTGAACTTGCTACCCCAGTTCTTCCAGTTGGCATTGGTGCTGCCCGACTTAGAGCCTCCAGTGGCATTGTTGTAGAGGTTATCGTAGGTCTTCTTGTTTATGAAGCCTTCCGAACCGTCCTGCCTCTTGTAGCGGTAGCCAGTGAGTTTGCCGTCTTGGTCACGAACCTCCTGCTTGGTAGCATCAATGAGAGCAAGAAGTTCCTTGCAACGCTGATACAGAGCATCAATCTCAGTCCTCGTCATACCAAGAGTACCTTCAAGAACCTGTCGGTACACTGGCTCAAGCTGGAAGAGTTCATCCTTGAGTTCGTTGAGCCTGTTCTGATGATTGGTGTCAATGTCGGAAAGAGTTTGCTCGGATGCTCCAATTTTAACTGCTTTTTCAAGCTCATCCTTGTATCGGGCATTCTCGGCATCAATCCTTTCTTGGACAGTCTGTGTATTCTTGCGAAGAGTGGCAGCATTGCCAAGATACTCGATACCAGTCTTCTCGATGTGGTCTTTGAGAGCCTTCCACTGCCTGTAGAGTTCGCCATTGCCGAAAGCGGTCATAGCGTCAGCATCCGAAAGACCCCAAATGTCCTTGTCTTCAATGAGTTTAGAGAAGTCCACATTGGCAAACTCCTTCTCGAAGGCTTCCTTCATCACCCTTGCTTGGTAGTCCCAGACCTGCGGTACTTTGCCAGTGCCGATTTGAGCGAATGAAAGGGACTCTGACTGATTGCCAGTGACCTCAAACATCTTCTTGTAGATGTCCCATTTCTTAGCCTCGGCGTTGATTTGCTCTGTGACATTGCTGAGGAAGTCTTGGAGTCTCTGCTTTTCTGCATCGTAGTCAATGCCGTTGATGATACCGCGAACATCTACCTCGTACTTGCCGCGGGCAGAGTCATTGCCCTTCTTCGATGCAATATCGTCAGCAATCCGTGAAAGGTTCTCTCGGATTTGGTTTGGATTCTCGATACCTGCATAGAGCGGATTGTTCTTGGTCTTTTCGAGTGCCTTGGCAGAATCGTGGTAGAGGTCAAACCATTTCTTGTACTCTTGATAAGCCTCGCGATAGAGTTTGACTTGCTCTTTCCATTCCTCCAGTTGAGCATCCTTCTTGTGACTACTGCCAAGACCGCGCACGTTGTCGAGTCGAACCTTGGTAGCAGCAGCAATCCTTTCGAGTGCCTGTGCCTCCATTTCCAACTCCTTGTATTCCTTGGTGTCGGCAGCATAACTCTTCTTCTCGGTGTTAATCTTGGAATAGCGGTCACGGAGTTTTGAAGCCATATCCGCACGGGTCGCAGAGCCGTTGATGATGTCGCGCTCAATCTTCGTGTAGATAGTCTTTGATGCTTCACTGGAAACACTGCTATTCATACCCTCGATTGCCTTGCGTGCAGCCTTCTGTATCTCCGTGTCGGAACTGCCCTCAGTACCAGTAAGCACCTCAGTGTCGATAATCATCTTTCTGCGGACAAACTCTTGGAAGACGAGTTGCTTTGCAGCCTCCGAAGTAATGCTGCTAGTATTGAGTTGTGCGTCCAACTTAATCTTGAGCATTTTCTTTACCTCGCCATTGTTGAGGTCATAGCCAAGAGCCTCCATCTGTGACTGGACGGAATCTGCGAATTTCCTGATGTCCTCTTCGGACTCAAGAGCAGCATCGCCCATTTCGTAGAATCTATCCTTAAATAGCTGGAACGACTTACCAGCGGTATTGTTGATTTTGCTAACAATACTGCCGAATTTCGCCATAGCATTTCCATGCTTGGTTAGCCAGTCAATCTGTTCACTTAGGGTCATGTTGCGCTCCTCGTCACCATCCTTGATTTTTCCAAGGAGTTGCGGATATTCCTTTGCCAATTCGCGCATCGCCTCGCTCATAGCGGCATAATGTGACTCAACGCTCTTCCTTGACTGACCAAGACGAGACTCAAAGTAGTCTTGATAACGCTTGACTTGCTCGAAAGCCGTATCATCAAACCAGAAGTTGCCAGTTTGCTGATTTGCGCTCTCAAGAACACCATCCATCTTAGCCATATTCTTGTACGCGGCATGAGTCTCATCGTATGCTTGCTTGAGCATGGCAAGTTGCTCAATCTCATCGTAAATGAACGAGCCATCCCCATTGCGTGAATAGACAGCGTTGAGGGTTTTATTTACATCGGGGTCATAATCCTTGAGATAACTGAGCATTTCCTCGCGTATAGACTTGCGCTGGGCAGCCGACAGACGATTGATAGCCTCTCTCGTAGAGTCGCTGATAGAGAAAACAACATCGGCAGTACCTTCGCTTGCAGCCGCAGAGACCTCTTCGATTGCCTCTTCTGTAGCCTCGGCAACGCTCTCGATTACACTCTCACCAGCAGACTGAATGGAGTCGGGTATTACCGACAGAGAATCGGCAGCAACGACACCTTCGACAAATGCCTCAGCAGCAGCCTCTCCAGCACTCTCAGCCTCGGCAGTGCCATACCAAGGAGCGTCTTCAATCATCGAATAGTCGATGCCACGGACACTGAGAGGTCGCGTAATCTTTTGCGCGTACTCGTCAATTATCGCATTGCAGTCAGTAATGAGTTGTTCCTGTTCACGGATAGCCTCATTGACTTTCTCAAAACGCTCGTTGGCAGCGAGAAATTGCTCCGAACCCATACCATACTCGTCTTTCGCTTCATAGTATGCGTCAAGGGCAGACTTGCGCTCATCTTCAAGACGGACAAGTTCAGCCTCAGCCATTTCAATGGCACTTTTTGCGCCATAGGCGGCAGTGGCGAGGTTCTGTAGTTCAATCTCCGCTGGCGAGAGGTCGGCACTGCGCAGACTCTGGATGCTGTCAAACATCGCAGACTGGACACGTTCGATTGAGTCTATTTCCTCTATCACGGACTGGAGTCGCGACCTCAGCCTTTCGGGGTCTTCCAAATCTCTGTTCTCTTCCTCAAGGGCAAGCAGGTCTTCAAGTTCCTCTTTCTTTTGATAGAGATAGTCGAGTTCGCTCTGTGCCGCTTCCTTGTTGTACTGCAAGTCACGCTCAAGGACTGCAATCTTCTCGCGGTTGCTGAGAGCATCGAAAGCAGCCTTCTCCTCCTCTTCGATACGCTTGATTTCTGCCTCGTATTCAGCAGCGGCAGTCTCGGCATCTTCCCAGTAGGCACTCGCAGATGGAATTGAGTCTTCGGAAGTTGAAGCAGAACCAGTGCTTTGGATGCCAGTGAGAGCAGTCGTAGCCTCGTCCGTAGTTACAGATACCTTAGCCTCATAGGTCTTGTTCTCTCCGAAAATCTCGTCAAGTTTCGACTGGAGGGACTCAAGGTTTTTCAAGCCATCATTCGCTCTATCCCGAAGTGCTTGATTGATCTGTTCAATCTCCTGCATCTTCTCTCTGTAGTGACCGATGGCATAACCGATAGCGGCAGCAGCAGCGAAGCCTACAGACCACCAGTTACCTATCACTGCCCAGAGTGAAGCACCCATCTTTCTTATGGCAACCCCAAGGCTGTTCATTATGCCTACACTGCGAATCTTTGCAGCGGTGTTGAGTTCGGTTGCGGCAGTTTCTCCTTCCAATGCAGCGGTCTCCATAGCAATGGCAGCGGACGCGCCATAAGATGCAAGCTTGAATGCGACATAGAGAGGAGCAATACCTGCAAGTGATGCAATCAGTTTCTCAAAATGGTCAACGATAGCAGTAAGAATCTCTGCAACACGCTTGAGAATACCGCCACTCGTACCCTCAGCCATACGACCAAGCATCAAGTTCCAAGCATTCGCAAGGTTGGCATACTTGGCAGCAAGTGACTCTGCCATTACCTCCTGCATCTGGAAGAACTCGCCACCCTCGTTCGTCATATCCCAGAGCACGGATTTCACGTCCTCGAACGACACCTGCCTGTCAGTGACCATTTCTCGGACTTGTGCCGTAGTGACAATCTCGTTTCGGAGTCTTGAATAATGGTCGGCAAGTTTCTGCAAGAGAGGAATACCGCTGTTGGCGAACATACGCAACTCTCGTCCGTCAAGCCAGCCACGAGCAGAGGTCTGTCCGTACTCGTAAGCGATACGACCGAAGCTGACACCTACGGCAGCAGCAATATCCGAAAGACGCTTGGTAGTGTCGTACAACTCGTTATACTTGATACCGAACGCATTGAGCTGCTTGGTGTACTTGAGCAAGTCCTCTACATTGAATGGAGAAATCATTGAGAGCCGCGATACCTTGCTATAGGTCTCCTGAGCCTTGTACGAGTCACCCATTATGGACTCCATAGCGAGTTTCTGCTTCTCAAGTTCGCCACCGATTTTAACGATGTCCTCAAGGAACGACTTTACCGCATAGGATGCAAAGAGATTGCCAAAGGTATTGCCAAGCAAGGTTGCAATCTGTGTGGTAGTCTTCATCTGGTCACTCAGTGCGCGTCCGTTCTTTGCAGCATTGCCAACGTGCATAGAGAGGTTTTGAGCAGCACCAGCAGCACCCTGCACGCTTACCTGTGCGCCCGCCAGTGCCTGTGCGACAGCCGCCCTCGCCTGCGCTTGAGAGATACCCACGTTGATTTGGAAGGTATGACCAGCAAGAGCCTTGGAAATGCTGTCTGTCAACCTCTGTCTGTCAGCGGTAATATCGCCAATCCTGATGACTCCCTTCTTGCTGAGGGCAGCGGTTATCTGATTGGCAAGGTCGGTCTTGTCGAGTTGAATCTTGACACTGCGACCTCCCTTGCTCATTGCATTCTGTACCTCCTTGGACAAGTCGAGAGAACCATTCTTGATAGCCTCCTTGATTGCATTCTGCACCTCATTGCGAATGTGCGTAGTGTCAATCTTGGGCTTGAGCGGAGTCTTCTCGATAGCATCCGTTACGGACTTGACGATTGCGTCAAGTGCGCCATCCTTGATAGAAAGGTTGCTGATGGTAGCGGAAGACTTTGAGAAGTCCGCATCAAAGGTGATACTCTTTGCCTTGTCTGCGATTGCCTGTATCTTTGCAGATATGTCGGTCAACGATTTCTCGTTAATCTCTGCATTCAAAGATATAGTCTTTCCCTTCTCCAGTTCCGCGAGCTTCTGTTGAATGTCCCTCGCTTTCTGTTGGAACGCTCTATCATCTATATCTACAACAATGTTTGACATAGGAATTTATTTTTTTTATGTTGGTTTTTGTGAACCGAAATCAAACTGCGACAAATCCAGCGTACCGCGACCGCTTGCACGCAACTCTTCGAGGTGTTCTTGGGCAGTCATAGCCTCATAGTCACTCACGTTGTGCCTTGTAGGATTTTCCGCGCTCTTGCCCTTGCCTCGCTTGCCACCCTTCTTGCTGCTGACGTAATCAACTACTGGCTGGTCTGCCAACAGAAGGTCAACCTGCGCTCTCGTCAAACCGCACCTGTACCCCCAGCACTTGACCTCGATGAGTCCGAAGAAGAAGTATCTTGGGTTGATGAGGTAGGGGAACTTGCAGCCTCCTTGCTGACTTGCGCCCGCGCTCCACGCTGCGCCATAGAAAGTACGGCTCGGAAATGCTCGGCTTCCTCCCTCGTCATCTGCATCTTTGTGTTTCTCGCATCGGTCAGCGATATGGTATTGATGCAGTAACTCGCCCACATCGCTGAAACTTTTTTTGTGAACTCAGCAAACAAAGGTTGCAGTTCCTCGTCAGTATATTGTCGCACATAGAAGTACCACCGCCACAAGAACCAGTAAAAGAGACGGAGACGGAAGAATCCGTTGAGTGCCATTGCAGCAGCCGCCTTGCATCGTGTCGCCCTGTCCGTGTCGGCAGTATCTCCGTTCTTTACGAGGATATTGCTAACCCAGTCGATTGTGTCGTTGTACAGAGAACCGACGCGAAATTTCTTATTGCGGACAACCACAACTGACTTTTCGTTGTTTACTACAGACTGGAGCAGTTTTTCGTCAGCAGCCGTAGGTTGTGAAATGGTTGGTTTTGCCATAGTCGTTTGTTGTTGGAAAAAGAACAGGGAGCAGCGGCACTCGCCACCGCTCCCCGCAGTTTGATATACGGCTTAGTTCGTTGCTACGCGAAATTAAGCAGACTTGATACCGATGTAGGTGTCAGCACCATTAGAATCGGTGTTAGGAATGACTGAGCAGTTCCAGCCAAGGACACCATCGTCACTGAGTGCGAGAGTGCCTACGAGAGTTGCCTTTGGATGATGGATGCAGCCAAGACCGTCCTTGGTCACGAAGTCAACGTCCTTGGTCAACTTGGCAACAGTGCCGACAGAGTAGCCGTTGAGAGTGATGCCGTGAGCTTGCTTGGTTACAGCTTGTTCGCTCTTGGTTACAGCAGTGCAGAACATTGCGTTGGTAGCAGCGTCAGTAGCACCGATGAAGAAGGTGATGGAAGGGTCTCCCTTGCTGATGCTTGTTGCCCAGTTCTGTCCAGTAGTCAACTTGACGTAACTGATGTCAGCTGAGCCAGTATCATAGTTGATAGTGCCAGCAATCACTGGAGTTGCAGCATTCTCAACATAAACGTCACCAAGGTCAGCGATAACCTTACCTACGTTAGAAATAGTTTCCATAATGCGTATATATGTTTATGGGTTACACTTAATTAGATTGATTATTCTCTTCGCTCTTGAAGCGGTCAAAGGTGAGTACCATAAGGTCGATATGGGTCGTAGAGAAAGCAAAGCCAAGTCCGTCACCCACGCAGTTGTGGATTTGTACTGGAGAGGAGAACTTGAACCGCCCTTCGAGTGTGGCAGGGAACTTAGCCATTACCGCATTGGTGAGGCTTGCTACCTTGTCAAGCGGAAGGATGCCGTTTGCACGCTCTCGGACGAAGCAGTTGACTCGGATTGTAGTCTTTTGAAACGCTGACCTATCCCCCCAACGGACTGGGCAGGTGATTAGGATAAAAGACTGCATCTGTTCCTCCGTGGTACTTGGACGCTTGCCGAAGTGCAACTGGGCATCGGGGTCATCTACGAGGTCTTTGAAGTAATCTCGGAGCGCGAGCATGACCTCAGCGGAATAGTCTTTGTTTGTTTCCATTACCTTAGTTGACTTGAGTGATGTATTGCGTATGAGAATGCCTCGGCAGTACCAGTCTGCCTGCGAACCTCGATATATTTCGAATATTCAGTACCAGTAGTAAACACGAGGGCAAACTTAGGCGGGTTGCCTCCGAAATCCCAATGTTGCAGAATTTCCCTTGCGGTGTCCTCACCGCTGAGTCCGTTCACTGGAGCGATACCATACACTCGCCTTACTCTTCCACCATCCTCGTACACGGACTTTTGATTTCCGCTACCATCGGGATTGTAGATTCTGAGTTCCCCTTGCTGTATCTTCGGAGATACTGGGGATGCCATAGCCTCGCCAGTGCTTACAATCTGCAAGAGATTTCCGTCTTGATAGATACCTACCGAATAGGACGTTTGAGTGTTGCCAGTAAAGCCCGAATAGGTCTTTGATGACAAAGCAACATCTACAATATCTCGTGCAAGGTTTGCGAGTTGTATTCTGAGTTGAGCGAACGAGTTATTCGACTCTTTCTTTACCTCAGCAGCAGCCTCTCCAAGCAAGAATGCAAGTACGTTGCTGCTATTTACCTCAGCAGGTTTTATGTGTTGATTAGCGGCTTTTTCAGCAGCCTTCTCAAACTCCAGAAACTTTCTGCTTACGTTGAGGGGTAATTGCCAGTTTAGAACTCCATCTACCATTAGTTAGTCGGGATATTCACGTTGATTGTGGTTATCTCGTAACCTTCATCGCCAGTGGTCAGTGCCTTTGTGATAGGTATCTGTCTCCACGAACCGTTATGCCTTGTGAAGATGTCTATCTTGTCACCCTCTCGGCATTCGACACAGGCAGCAACATATACTGCCTCGTCTTTCTTGATGACTCCAGCCACAGAGAAGGTTCGCGTATTGCCGCTTACCTGTGCATCGCATTCACCCTCATAGAGCACCTCCTCCTCTCCGTCACCGAAAGCGGTAGCCTTCTTGACTCGGTAGATTCTGCAAGTATCTCCAGTAGCGGAGCAATGTTTCTTGAACATCTTGAATGTTGAGTTCCGCATGACGAGTTGCTTTAGATACACATTCCTCTGTGATTGACCCGAACACCACCCATAGAAGGGTAGTCCCAAGGTTCATCCCACTTGCGATAAAGTCTCCGCGCAAATCTACGGAGGGCAAGGCAGTTGGCAGCAGTCAGCGTTGAACCGCTCTGCTTCTGTTTCCAGTTGCCTACCTGTTCCTCGCTACCTCCAGTAGTTGCGGGCATCAAGCAGACAGCCATCATAACGTCTGCCTTTGCAAGGTCTCGCTGCTTCTCTTCGATGTCAGCGAGTTCTGCATCTACGGCAATACCGCGCTCGGCAAGAACAGCCTCAGCCATTCCGTCATTCACAAGCGGATTTACCGCCAACAGGTATTCTTTGAGTGTCATTGTGCTTGATGTTTGAGATATAAAAAGATACTCACCTTAACCGCTCACGCGGGCATTATGCCCAAACGTGAGAGTTGAAGATATTGAGGATGCAGATGTGCTTTGGATTGGTTGGAACTGGAACTACCCATTGCTCGGCAGTTGCCTTGTTCGTAACCTCTTCCTCATACCACTTGTTCATTACGGCAATAGAGCCGTTTTCGCCAACGAACGAGTAGATACCCTCCTTGTTAGCACCGAAGCGAGTTGCCTCCTCCAGCACTGAGCAAGCATTCTTGTACTCGAACAGACGTGATGGGTCGGCAGCGAGAACAAGAGAAGTTGGGTCGAACGAAGCGGTATCAACCTGCGGAATACCGTCAATCTCGACATAACTCTTCTCGTCAACAATCTTGATTGGCAGGATGCCAAGGTCGTGGAGTTGAGTAACAACCTGTGACTCGGTGAGAGCAAGTTCCTTGTTGACAACAGAGTTGATGGAGTTGCGGCACTTTGTCTGAACCGATGGGTGGTTGATGAACTTGCGCCAAAGTTTCTTGGTCATTTCCCAATGGGTGACTGGAATCTTTGCACCGCCAGCATAGTCCTGAACTGCAAGCATATCACCTACAGGGTCAGATGCAGAGTTTGGAGTAGCGAAGTCGTCAGCGGTGAACCAGTCCTTGCCAGCCTCAGTCTTGAACTTGTTGGCGAGAGGCACGTTCATGTCGATGTCAAACTGAATACCATCAATGTCGGCATTGTGGATATAACCAGTAGAAAGAGCCTCGTAAACCCAAGAGGTCAACTTGTTCTGCATACCGATAATCAACTGATTGCTCTGCTTGATGGTAGCGTCAAGCATCAACTGATACATTGCGCTGTCACGGTTCTGTGAAGCTGCGGCAACCTCTTGGAGGTGAAGAAGGTCATCCTCGCCAATCTTGACTCCGTGACCAATCTTAGGAATGCTACCTGCGTAGCGGTCGTAACCACTGGTTGAGCGCATTGGCTTGCCAGCACCAACACCAAGAGCAGAAGCCTTGACAACAATCTCATCCTGCTTCACGACGTTGCCCCATGCGCGAGTGAGCTGCTTCTGTCCGAAATAGCCGTACTGCTGGTAGCCCTTACCATTGTACTGACTGAATGAAAAATCAAGGATGAGTTTGTAGTCCTCATCTTGAAGGTATCTGCGTGTGTCCAACGTAGAATACTGAGTATTAGAACGATTTGCCATAGTTGCTTAATCTTTTAATCGTGGATAATTATGTTCGCGTGTAAGCGATTACTTGCGAACAGACCAATAGAATGAGCAACCAGCGTCACGGAGAGCGACCTTGACTGCACCACAGATAGGAGCAGTTCTGCGGGTCAACACTGGAGCGTCCGACTTGAAGACACCAGTGCCGTTTACGCTGATAGCCTTCGGGTCTTTGATAACATCGCGGTCAGTAAGGCAGTTTGGAACTACCTTCATCTTTGCGGATGCAGAAGCCTCACCACCATTAGCCTCTACGAGGATTGTACCCTTGTCTGCGGTGAGAGTACCACCAAGAGTAAGCACGTCATAGGCTGGGTTTGAAGCATCGACCGCGGTAACGAGATATGACTGACCAGTAGTCTCTGCTGTTGCTGGAGCAACCATCAAGAGCATACCCTTCTTGACACGAGTACCCTCAATGCCCTTGGCAACCTTAACTGAGGCAGTCGAAGCAGCATCGGCAACCTCGAATGCGTAGTGAACCGCAATCTTGCGGGTCTCCTCGTTAAAGTTGATAGGAGTAGCGGCTGGCAACACGTTAGGATAGTCGGGGAGTTCCGCAAGGTTGAAGGTAGCACCACCTACGAGAGGATATACCTTGCCTTCAAACACCTGTCTTGCGCCCCCAATCTTTTCGCTGAAAGCGATTTGATTCTGTGCGGAATTGATAGCCATAATTGTTTGAGATTTAATTGGATGGGTTTGAACTTTTAAGGTGGCGAAACAAAGAATGTTCGTCATCCTTTTGTTCCGTATATGACACCTTAACGGCTCAGTTTACTTGTACTGGGCAGCGGCAGCGGCACGAGCCTTGGCAAGTCTCTCGTTCGACTCTGCGAGCGACTTGAGGTATTCTGCGACACCCGATTGGTTGTTGCCGCCACTACCTCCAAGAGGCTTTGCTGAATCACCGAAGATAGACTTGTTGATAGTCTCGTAACTTGCAGTCACCAACTTTACAACGTCCTCAATCTTTGAGTCTGCCTTGACCTCAGTCTGCTGGATTGCCATAGCGAGAATGCCAGCGTTCACGTCATCCATCTTGGACAGCTGTGCGCTCACAGAGTCCTTGATGACCTGTATCTTGGCAGCGTCCTCACGGGCAGTCATAGCCTGCTGCATTTGCGTGAGAGTCTGCTGCATCTGCGAGATTGCAGGGTCTTGCTGAGGTTTGTTTGCTGCAATAGCGTCAGCAATGAGTTTGGCAACCTTTTCCTCTGTCAAACCAGATGGTTGTGTCGGAGGAGTTGAAGGTGTTGTAGTTGGGTGATTCTTCTGCCATTCCGTTTCCCACGTCTTGCGAGCCTCTGCGGTCTCGTGGTTGTGCTGACCCTTGTAGATGTTGCCGAATACCTTGAGCGAGTTCACGATACCAGCAAAGTAGGCATCATCGGGTTCAGTACCTTGCGCGGGAAGGTTTGCATTTACGAAGTCACTGATGCTACGAGCGGATAGAGGGGTTTCTCCTAACTGGCTCGTTACGGTGGAAATGATTTGTTCGAGTTCCATTGTCGTTAAAGAGTTTTTCTTTGATGCAGTCGGTCGAGTCTTGGGGTCTCCTCGAAAAAGACCGATAGCGAGGATTGTTAATTTTTTGTGGCGGGAGAAGGATTCGAACCTCCGACTTTATGGTTATGAGCCATACACGCTACCACTGCGCCATCCCGCTATGAACGAGAGTATTGACCCGCCCTCGTCTCGGTACATTCTTGCAAAACCGCACGAAAGGTATCACCACAAATGAGCAATGCTTGCTCATTATCATTCGACTTTCGTCAATTTTGATGCTACAAAAATACAATCGCGCGTGTTTTTTATCAAGAAAGTTCTCTCAAAAAAAGTGTTTTTTCGTGTATTTTCTTCAAATAATGAGCAATTTAGAGTATTTTTGCAGCCGAAATAAACCACAAATGAGCAATTATGAGCAACATATTGATGGAAATCCGCAAGAAGAGCGGAGTAAAACAAAAATCACAGACTCCAGCACTGCTGATAACTCAGTTGATGGCTCTCG